>NZ_JBSXOH010000082.1:0-21032 GCF_056859355.1 Cyclobacterium sp. L-R | reverse complement strand
TGGCATTTTCATGTGGTGAAGCGGGCTTCGTCATACTGATCCAAACTTTCTTCTTTTTCAATAGGTCGGTGTAATCATAACTGCAGTACTGTACCCCACGGTCCGAATGATGGACAAGGGAATAATGATTAATGTTTTCTTTGACAGCCTCCTCATTACTAAAATCCAGGTGTTGATTCTCTCTGTGTATGACCAGTACTTCTGAATCCTCTATGCAATCTATAAAAAGTTGGGCAGGCTGATGAAATTCTATTGACTCAATATCTGCAATTAACCATCCTTCTGAAGCAAACATAAATATATGTTCCTTGCCATTGCTATCGATGAGATAGCTTCTCACCAATCCTTTTTTCACATAAAAAACGTTATGACTTATAAGGCCTCTACTTTGAATGATTTCCCCTTTCGTAAAATGCTTTGTTTTTGCATTTGGGTCGTGAATCATCTCTTTTTCTGGCATAATAATTTCATTTATTTCTTTGTGATTTCTCTCAACATCAATAATGATTCAGATGATATGCGAACATCATTAACCATCCCAATTCTTATATTATAAAAAAGCCAATAATTACAAAAAATATTCCTAGCACAATAACCTGGTAATGTGCTGCTTTTCCAAATTCATTCTCATCTTTCACTAATGGGTTTAACAGGATGAATAAGGCCACCAATATTAAATCGAATATTTCTTCTGTCATGCTAATAGGATAAAGTAAAACCACTAGAAGAATCCATAAAAAAGAAAGGCAAAACCAGCAATAAGAAATAGGTAAGACCATATTTGCATTGAAATAAAAAAAAACTCATTTCTAGTTTTCATTTTAACTTTTTCACCAGAACTGTTCAGGTAAAAGTCATTCCTTGTTAAAAAAGTCCAAATAGCTGACAACAAGAAGCCAATACCTATAGATTGATTTAAGTCAATCGACATAAAGACACCTCCGAAATTTCTTTTCAATACTCCAAGTACCAAGGCGGTTAGGAACATAGATACCATCAAATAAGCAATGACTAACAAACCTTTGTTTTTCCAGATAAGTATCATAATTCTCCTGTTATAACTATTTGTCTCAAGAATAAATATAAGCTTATTGGCTTAATCCTACCTAGGTATTTATGACATTCCAGCTCGATATTTAATTTCACAATATCCAAATATTAAAATCAACAAGCCTAAATCACAACTATTTCCACATTAACAACACCTTCCTTTTCCTTAATCTCCCATTAATCATAACTTATTAATTAAGTTTTAACCACCTTAGACAAAACAGTTTATTTTGGGTTTGAAGCAAGATAAAATAGCTTCCAGGGGGTAATATTCTTAAATTCTCTTCCAATTGAATCTTAACGTTTCCTAGATCAAAAACTCCTTCTAGAAATAATCTTCCACCTGAACCCCAAACATTAAAGAAGACCTGCTGATCGGATAGTAGGCCAAATAAATCCACATGAACTTCCCCTTCCTTATAAGGATTAGGATAAATACGAGGTACATCAAAACTAAATAAGGGATTGTTAAACCTTATAACAGGACTGAAACCTACCTCCCCTTCAGCATTCTCAGCCTTAACCTGATAATACCAATATGCCTGATTCTCGGGTAAAACCTGATCTTGAAAAATAACTTGGTAACCAAAATCATCACCTGAGAAAAACCCAATTGGGATAAATTCTGTGGATGGCCCTTCAGCTCTCAATACAGTGTACTGAATGAATGGATCCCTGCCATTCACCCAAGAAAGCTTGACTCCTTCGTCCTTTAATAACACTTCAAAATCCAACCAATCCAATGGCAGAACACTTAATTCACTAATGCTTGCAATGGCAAAAGCCTTAGCAAGCAACTCATTGAAAACCACTCCCCTTCCAGCCCAAAGCTCACCATCCACCTCACTTGCGGGGAGATGTACCCCTGTTGCAGCTTCTCCATCTCCCGTTAATCTCAAATGGCCAATATCCTGAATGCCAAGATCATTGGCCAAGACCCAAACATCAACTTCCGAGGAAGTGCCTCCACTACTGCTAATTTCAAAATAGCTATTTAATTGATACACTACGGTACTTCCATCTGTATCACTAAATCCCGGGTCATAGGTTACTCCCTGGTTTTCGACATGCCTAATACTTAAACTTGCCCCAGTTCCTCCCAATGCACCTTCTAAAAGTAAATGTCTTGGAAAGGCTAAGTAACTGTCATAAAAAGGAAACAAAGCATTACTTTGGTCTAGGTAAGTGGGAACATGATGATATACCACCTCATTCAGGTTATGCCAATCCCCACTTGAATAACTGTATATACCTGTCGGTCCAAAGTCCAGGAAAAGTGAATTCCCCGAAAAATCTATCGTTCCCGACAACTGACTGAAGGCACTTAATATTCGAAGATCATTTTGGAAATTAACACTTCCAATTGACTTATCCATTTCAAAAGCATCCAAAGAAAATGTGGGAATGGCTATTTGTTGATTATTTACCCCAGTTGGAACAAGCAGAGTCGATGTACCGTTGAGGTTTCCCCCATCCAGAAATTGCATGTTTCCACGCACCTTTACAAGTGGGGAAAGCACCTTCTCTGCTACACCACTAAAAAACAAATGATTATATATAAACTCAATAGCTGAACTTGTCAGGCTACTTTCTAAAAATCCCTGAGAAACTCCTTCTCCAGCATAAGTCACATTCCCATCCAACTGCACATTCACCGCATCGATAATCGGTTCTTCACCCAAGAGCACCAGATTGGCACCTTCTTCAAGTACAAATGAACTAGCGGGCCGGGAATCAGTCCTTCGAATAATTTGGTTGAAGGCTTTGGTTCCTTCAGAGATCAAAGTGGCACCGGACAATATTGTAAACTCACCGTAATCACCCGTCCCAAATTTATCCTGAATATTAAAGGAAAAAGTTGAGGTATAAATAGGACTTAACTCATCATTAAGAGTTTGCCTGACAGTGCCACTTTTGATTAGGAAGCTATTGGCTTTCATGGCTGCATTGACCACCAAAGTTTCGCCAGGGTCGGGATCAAAAACCACCCCAAACCGACTATTTAAATTACTGGCACTCCATGAGTTCCGGTCTACTACAGTACGGCTGACTCCTTTAAAAACTATACTTCCGGTTTCAGGATATATCCAGTCGGTAATACCAGATGTGGAATGATGGTAAATAAAATTTCCAGTATCTTCTGAAATACTATGCAGTTGCCCATATACCAACAATTCATAAGCTTGCAAATTAAGTTTAGGTCCTGGGTCAATGCCTCCAAGAGTTTCAGCAAAAAGATATAGATCTTTAACCTGTTCATTTTTAGTAAGACGCACTTCGTTCCTATTGCCAATAAAAACCCTGTCATCCCTATCTGGAAAGTCTAAGGCTGCCACCCAAGCAGTTCCATTGTATTGCTCCCAGATAGTTGGATCATCCCAATCTCCCACAGTATCAAATGCCAAATTGGTTCTATAGCAGGTATTGTCGAGTAAAATTGTCCCTATTGCTGAATAAAATGGAAGAAAAAACAGCGCAGCAAAAACTATGGTCCAAAAAAACCATTTATAATAATTAAAAAACGCTCTCCTATAAAAAATATCCATAACAAAAATGAATAATCAATTAAAATAGTGATTTTACTTTAATTTTCAAAACTAACAACACATATAAACACGGATAGAACACCTTTAATACTGTACATCAAACAAATGACCAATGAATTCGACCGCTTGTCTTTTTAAAAAAGGGATGTCTGGATAACCCAAATATTACTTTAAATTTGTAAGGAAATTTGACAACTCTTTCCTTACTGCTTAAAAAGTTATGCAAATAGACATTCATAAGCGCTCCTTTCGTAAATCCCTCCTTCTAGGCTTTTCTCTGCTTTTGGGAATAATGCTGACATTGCCTGTAACTGCGGCACAATACAAAATAAGTTTGCTTACCTGTGATCCTGGGGATGAGCTGTATTCTACATTTGGTCATAGCGCCATACGTATCATAGAGCTGGAAAGTGGTCAGGATCTCGTTTTTAATTATGGAACTTTTGACTTCAACACTTCTTTCTTTTACGTGAAATTTATCCGCCGGACTTTAGATTATCAATTGTCCCTTACCACTACGGAGAACTTTTTGCGTGAATACAATTATTTCAAAAGGAATGTCAGGGAACAGGAGCTCAATCTATCAGCAGAGCAAAGTGAAAAGATTGTAGCATTCCTACAAAGGAATTACCAACCTGAAAATAGAAAGTACCGGTATGATTTCTTTTTTGACAATTGTGCCACTAGGATTACAGACATGCTAGAAACAGTTTTAGGCCAGTCTCTAAAGTGGAATTACCCAATTGAAACGGACCACAAAACATTCCGCAATCTGATTGACGAATATGTGTACCCACTTCCTTGGTCGGATTTGGGAATAGACCTGGCCCTAGGTGCTGTTATTGATAGAGAAGCTACAGAAGCGGAGAAAGCTTTCTTGCCGGATTATTTGGAAGCCTCATTTGGCAGGGCTACAATTATAGGAGACGGACCTGAAAGGCCTCTTGTAAGTCAAACCAATAAGATTTATGATTTCCCGGAATCAACAAGTGAGGGGATAAACTTGATAAACCCCTATGTCTTATTTTGGCTTTTCGCAATTTTGATAGGACTATTAACCTTTATCGGCTTCAAGAAAAAACGATTGTTTAAAGGCTTTGACATAGCCTTCTTCAGCATTTTAGGATTACTGGGCGTATTGTTTGTTTTCCTTTGGTTTTTTACCGCACACTCTCAAACTAAGAACAACTGGAACTTGTTTTGGGCATTTCCAGCTCATCTCTATATAGCTTACTTATTATACCGAAGACCTGATAAAGCCATATTAAAAACCTTGCTGTTGGGAGCCATGATTTTGGCTGACCTGGCCTTGGTTATATGGATACTGGGCTTTCAATCTTTCCACCCAAGCATCCTACCCTTGTTATTAATCATAATCCTTAGAACGAATTTCATCTACTATAACCTTGACCGATTCCGAATTATAAATAAAAGGACTTGATTCCGAAAACTATTCAGTACCATTATGGCGTTGTAGGTATATAATTTAAAATTAGATGAGTTTCAATATTATTTCAGATTACGTTCCTACGGGAGACCAACCTAAGGCTATTAAAAAGCTAGTGGAAGGCATAAATGCGAACGAGCCATCTCAGGTACTATTGGGAGTGACCGGTTCGGGAAAGACCTTTACTGTGGCCAATGTCATACAGGAGGTCCAAAAACCCACCTTGGTTTTGAGTCACAACAAGACCCTGGCAGCACAATTGTATGGAGAGTTCAAGCAGTTTTTTCCTGACAACTCAGTTGAGTTTTTCATCAGTTATTACGACTATTATCAGCCTGAGGCATTTATCCCCACCAGCAGCACCTATATAGAAAAAGACCTTTCTATCAATGAGGAAATTGAAAAGCTAAGGCTTTCAGCAACATCAGCTTTACTTTCCGGAAGAAGAGATGTCATCGTGGTGGCGTCTGTTTCCTGTATTTACGGTATTGGTAACCCAGATGAGTTTGGTAAAAACGTAATAAAACTTCAAGAGGGTGATCGAATTCCGAGAAATCAATTTTTATTCAAATTGGTAGAAGTGCTGTATAGCCGAACTTCGGGAGAATTCACCAGAGGTACTTTTAGGGTAAAAGGTGACACAGTGGACATCTTTGTTGCTTATGGAGATTTTGCTTATAGAATATTTTTCTGGGGCGATGAAATAGAAGCCATACAGCGCGTAGACCCTGCTACCGGTAAAAAATTATCAGACGAAAAGATTATCACCATTTTTCCTGCCAATTTATTTGTCACTGGTAGAGATGTAATAGACACCGCCATCCATGAAATTCAGGATGACCTTGTAGCCCAAGTAGCGGCCTTTGAGAAGGACATGAAATTAATGGAGGCCAAGCGTCTAAAGGAAAGGACCGAATTTGATTTGGAAATGATTCGGGAATTGGGTTACTGCTCTGGGGTAGAAAATTATTCAAGGTATTTCGACAGAAGATTGCCGGGCACCCGCCCCTTTTGCCTTCTCGATTATTTTCCTGATGATTTTTTGATGGTCATAGATGAAAGTCATGTTACACTTCCTCAGGTTAGGGCTATGTGGGGAGGGGATAGGTCCCGGAAGACCAATCTAGTAGATTATGGATTTAGGCTACCTTCTGCACTTGACAACCGCCCATTAAAATTTGATGAATTCGAATCCCTCACAAGCCAGGTAATCTATGTGAGTGCTACACCGGGGGATTATGAGCTCAATAAATCTGAGGGGGTAGTGATAGAACAAATCATCCGGCCTACCGGACTTTTGGATCCATTGATCGAGGTACGACCAAGCGCCAATCAGATAGATGATTTATTAGACGAAATAGACAAGACAATTAAGAATGGCTTCAGGGTTTTAGTGACCACCCTTACCAAAAGGATGGCGGAGGAACTGGACAAGTACTTGGCCAAAGTAGGTGTTAAGTCGAGGTATATTCACTCAGAAGTAAAACCTCTGGACAGGGTAGAAATATTAAGAGAGCTCAGACTAGGAATATTTGACGTTTTGGTGGGCGTCAATCTTTTAAGAGAAGGATTAGATTTACCTGAAGTAGCGCTTGTTGCAATTTTAGATGCCGATAAAGAGGGCTTTCTTAGAAATGTCAGAAGTCTTGTCCAAACCATTGGAAGGGCTGCTAGAAATTCGGAAGGGAAAGTCATTATGTATGCAGATAAAACAACAGAGAGTATGCGCTTGTCCATTGATGAAACCAATAGGAGAAGGGCCAAGCAAATCGCCTATAACGAGGAAAACAACATCACCCCAACAACTGTTATCAAGTCTCATGACAAGATAATGGGACAGACCAAAGTTGCGGATAGTAAGAAAAACGCAAAGATCTATGTAGAGAACAATCCGGAGGAAATGGATGTAGCAGCAGATCCGGTCATTCAGTATTTAAGTAGAGAGAAACTTGAAAAGCTAGTCACTCAAACTCAAAAAAGGATGGAAGCGGCTGCCAAAGAATTGAATTTCATGGAAGCGGCAAGGTTGAGAGATGAATGGATGGGATTAAAGAAACGACTGGAAATTATAAATGTAGGGAAATAAATGAAGATTATTAAAGGCATTGTTTTAATCGCTAGCATCTTACTAATTAACACGAGCAAAATACAAGCCCAACAAGCTGGTGGTAGCTTCTTAGTGAGTGCAGGGATGGACTTGATAAGAACAGATTTATACAAAATACTCGAAAGGGCACAATTTGGGGTAGAGGTCAATTACTTCTACCGTCACCAATTGTCTTTTTCAGGGGGATACGAATACAATATCAACCACCCCAATCAGGTGACAGCCGGGCTAAGGTATTACCCACTGGAACCAATATTCCTACGTGCTCGTGCGCTGTTGGGAAATGGTGCAGACTTGGGTTTGGGTGCGGGCTACACTTATAACCTAAGCTACAGGTTTCGCGTGGAAGGGATGACAGACTATTACGTCCAACGACAAGCCCTTGGCATCAGGGTGGGACTGGCAGTTTTGATAAATTAAAAACAAAATGACCATTCAGGATATTACAAAACTAGCTCAAAAAGGAGAAGGCCTGCATGTAGAGTTCAAGAAAAAGGCAGCCCATCCTGAAAAGATCGTCAAGGAAATTATCGCATTGGCCAATACCGAGGGGGGCTATCTCCTTTTAGGTGTAGATGATGATGGCACCGTTAGCGGCCAACGGTACATAGAAGATGAGGTCTATGCCATGGACAAAGCCATAAAGGAGTTGATTCACCCTCCTATGAGCTTGGAAAGAGATGTCATCCCCATCAATCAAAAGAAAGGCGTTGCCATCTATAGAGTTGGGAAAAGCGCTGATGCACCACACTTTACTTTAGAAGATAAAAAGAAAAAAGCCTACGTTAGGGTAGCTGACAGAAGTATTCAGGCCAGTAGAGAAATGTGGGAGATTATGAAAAGAAAGAAAAACCCAAACAATGTCATTTTCAAATATGGAAGAAAGGAAGAATTACTAATGAAAGCCTTGGCCAACAAACCTTACATCACCCTAAAAGAGTTTATGGCCATGGCTAGAATCCCAGTTTTCATTGCCTCCAAGACACTTGTCAAGCTGGTCTTAGCCAATGTGTTAGAAGTTATCCCTCAGGAATCTGAGGACAAATTCATTACTAAAGCGCATCTTTAGTTCCCAATTCCTCCACAACTTCCCATACAAGGTCCGGCTCGAAACCTCTGAACACCAAAAACCGAACGACCTTGGTTTTCCTTTTGTACAGATTGTCATCATTGGTAAGCTTCCATTTTCTCTCTGCCAAGTGAAGTAAGGTATTATGATAATCCTCCGGGGCCAAAAGCTCCAGGCCTTCCTGAATCAAGTGATTAGGAATTTCTCTCATTTTCAACTCTTGTCGAATCCTGATCCTTCCCCATCTTTTTAAGTTGAACCTTCCTTTGACAAAGCCTTCAACAAATCTCTTTTCATTAATGAAGTCCTGATCTATTAAGGTTTGTAAAATTTTTTCTGCTTCACCTTCTTCTAACCCGATTTCATTTAGTTTCGACACAACTTCCGATATTGCACGTTCCTGATACGCACAATAAGCCGCTATTTTTTTTAGCCCTTTTGAATAGCTATTTTTCTTTTTTGAACCTGAAACCGAATTTCCTTTTTCTGGAACTGACATTTTACGTAATTTTAGCTTTTGGTATACTAACGGGATAATCCTGACCAAATATATAAATCTAAATAGAAATATCATGCGAAAAAAAATTGTTGCTGGTAATTGGAAAATGAACTGCTTGCTTGAAGAAGGTCAAAAACTAACTTCTGAGATAGTGAACATGATAAAAGATGAACCGATTAAAGATGTACAGGTAATATTAAATCCTCCTTTTGTTCATCTACACGGCGTAAAAAAACTTATTGCAGGTGTTGACAACATCTATCTAGGTGCTCAAAATTGTTCTGATCAGAATTCCGGAGCTTATACTGGAGAAACTTCAGCCGCCATGTTGACCTCCTTTGGAGCTGAATTTGTAATTATCGGTCATAGTGAAAGAAGAGCTATGTTCAATGAAAGCAATGAATTATTGACTGAAAAAACCAAACAGGCGCTTTCCAATAATTTAACGCCAATTTTCTGCTGTGGAGAACCTTTAGAAATCAGGGAAGCAGGAACTCATGAAGCCTACGTAACTAAACAACTTACTGAAAGCTTGTTTGGATTTAGCGAGGAAGAAGTTAAAAAATTAGTTATCGCCTACGAACCAATATGGGCAATAGGAACAGGTAAAACTGCTTCCTCTGACCAGGCACAGGAAATGCACGCTGCAATTCGTCAACACTTATCATCCAAATATGGTAAAACTGTAGCCGAAGGAATCTCTATCCTTTATGGCGGTAGTTGCAAGCCTGACAATGCCAAAGAGATCTTCTCTAAAGCGGATGTGGATGGAGGATTGATCGGTGGTGCTTCATTAAAATCCAGAGATTTTGTAGACATCGCAAAATCATTCTAAATATTTACCCTCTTCATTCGAGGACAGTTGCCCAGGCAGTAAATTGCCGGGGCAATTTTATATTTTTCAATTCAACACAATTCTTCAATGGAATACCTAGAGTTTAAAATCAGCTGTAAGGAAGAATATAGAGAAATTCTGATGGCAGAATTGGCCAACATAGGCTTTGATTCCTTCTTGGAAACAACGGCCGGATTTGATGCCTACATCCCTCAAGATGACCTTAACACGCAATTATGGCAAGAAGTTATCGCTCAATACCAGGATGTTGCTGAGATTAAAATTGAAGAGGGTATCTTGGCTAAAATCAACTGGAATGAAGCTTGGGAGAAAAACTATGATCCAATATCTGTTGGAGACATGGTCTATGTGAGGGCAACTTTCCACCCCAGCAGGATTGAGGACCATAAACACGAAATTGTCATCAATCCGAAAATGTCTTTCGGAACAGGACATCATTCCACCACTTACCTTATGCTTGAATGGCAAAATGAAATTAGCCATGATAACAAAAAAGTGATGGACGCAGGCTCAGGAACAGGTATTCTGGCCATAATGGCAATGAAACTGGGTGCTTCCCTCGTTACAGCTTTTGATATTGATGAATGGAGTGTTGACAATGGAAATGAAAATTTTGAGATAAATGGATTCAAAAATCTTTCCATGCAAACAGGGGCAATTAGATCTGTAAATACTGAAAAGGCTTATGACCTAATTCTCGCCAATATAAATAAAAACGTATTGTTGGATGAGATGGAGGTATACGCTGAAAAGCTATTTACTAAGGGGCAATTGCTTCTAAGTGGGTTCTACGAAACTGATATAGAAGACATAAATCAGGAAGCAGAAAAACATGGATTACTCCTCAAAGGAAGAAAGGTCCGCAATAATTGGACTTCCTTATTATTTCAAAAAGTACTATCTTGACCTGACTTGGCCCTACCAGACTAAAACTTTTTTACCTTACATGGACTCGAAAGAGCAGAAGAAGGAAAACAAAGCCAGACAAAGACTTAATTTTTTCAGTCTTTGGGCATTTCTATAGCGAATGAACCTTGGCTTCAAGATGCAATAGAAACACTATTGTTGACTAAGGATTCTTTTTTACTATCTGGGTTAAAATAAAAAAGTCGGAAGGCAATTTCTTGCTTCCGACTTTTTATATAAAATAATCAGTTTGATTTAGCAGATCAATTCACCCACTACCTGATTTTTGAATAATATACTTTCACTTTGATATTATCTTTGTCAACGACAAACTCCTTTAGAGAACGTTTGAACGCATCAAAACTAACAACACCACTTTCTGTACTTGGAGTATTAGGGTATAAAAACAAATCTGTTTTCACCAATCCTGAACGATACATGGCATTTACATAAGACGTAATTTGGTTGGCATACACCCTTGTTTCAGAATTATAAGCCAAGCCATTCTGGTTTCCCGTCAGGGGGACAACATTCCCATCCACATCCAAACCTGTATGGGTATTGTTTTCGCCTTGAACAGCCACTTTTACTCCATCAAACCTTCGGTAATACTCACCGCCATCAGTTGCAAAATACATTACCAAGGCTCCGTAAGGATTCTTTCCTTCTGGATATTCATCCACTGGACCTACTTCCAATAGGATCTGGTTGAAGGTAACATTTTCGAGTGTGTCCAGAAATTCATGCAAAGGGCTCATGTCAAGTTTCATCTTTAGCCCCAAACCGGCTTTGACCCCAACTTTATCACCTTCTATATCATAGGCAACATCTTTCTCCACGATCTGTTCTGTAGCAGTTCCTTGCCTATTACTAATCACTTGATTAAAATGCCTTGATTGAATGGTGTTAATAGGGTATGCTGTTGACACCGTATCATCTTCGTAATGATAATACATGGTAATACCTGTCCCGCCTCCTATAGCTAAAGAAATGGACGTGTTCTGGGCTGGATCTCCTTTGATCACTATACCGGGAAAATACTCCCTGAAAGCAAAAATATTATCAAATACCGGATCTTGTGTAGTAAGCTTACCAAAAAGCTCCGCAGCAAAATCAGGATTAAGGTCCATTCTTACTTGATTGACCGTATCAGCCTGCAAAACAAAAGCACCTTCAGCCAGTGCTACATTCTCCTCATAATCAAGGGAACTAAAACTGTAATAGGTGGTGTCTTCAATGGCTTCTAATAACCTATGCACTTTAAATTCCTTTTCTTCCTCAAAATCATCTGCTATGAGGTCAACAATATTGAAGTTGAAAATTGCAGAGTCAAATATTGCATCATCTTCCGGAAGTACACCATCAGGATTAAAGGAAAGCCTGCTATAAGCTATTGATTCTGTGGTTCCAAAAAGGTCACTATGATCACCTCCAACCACCATTCGGCTCTGATTTGTAGTATTGAAAGAATCTTCAAGTACCAATAAAGAAGATAGGGGTATTTCTTCATAGAATACCCCTATCTGGTTGGAGCCGGGATCCAGTACCAATCCAATCTCGGATGGGTCTGAACAAGCTCCTGCGAAAATAACAATTGAGCACAGGGCCCCGAGGAATTTAACCTGCAAGGTCCGTATAGATATTGTAATAGCTTTCAAAAAGCTCGTCTTGTTCATCACTTTTAATTTCAAACTGTTTTTCTTTAGAAGATTGTTGAATTATGGCAGCCAAGCTTTCGGAAATATCCTCACCTTTTACTACAACGTCGGCATACTCCATACCCAATTTCACAAACCCTTCGTAGTCCTTGGACTTCAATGGGGCAAGAAGCTGGTCATCGATGTCTACCATTTTTATTTTATCGAATAAATCGTCCCCAAATTTATGACTAAATCCGTTATTATAAATAGCATAAACAGATTTTGTTTCTTTGAACAAGGGCTCATTCTTGTAAGTAGTTTTCAAATACAAAGGAATAAGGCTAGTCATCCAGTCATTACAATGGACAACATCCGGTGCCCAACCTAATTTCTTTACGGTTTCTAAAACTCCTTTACAGAAGAAAATGGCTCTTTCGTCATTGTCCTCATAAAATTTATTCTGTTTGTCAAAGAAAACGCTCTTTCTCTGAAAATAGTCTTCATTGTCTATAAAATATACCTGTAATTTAGCATTGGGGATAGATGCAACTTTAATTATCAATGGTTTTTCCTCCTCACCTACTGATATATTGATACCTGAAAGCCTTACAACCTCATGCAACCGATTCTTTCTTTCATTAATCAATCCAAATCTCGGTACCAAAATTCGGATTTCCATTCCTTTTTCCTGCATCGCTTGAGGCAGGGCTCTTACAAAATTAGCAACTTCAGAAGTTTGAAGAAAAGGGTTAATTTCGCTTGCTACGTAAAGGATACGAAGTTTAGACATATCGTGTGTGTTTAATTTAGGGATATAACGGGACTACAAATTTACAAAAAAATCAGCAAATTCCATTGTTTTTATTCAGAATAATATACTTTTGCACCTATTTTCCTATTCCATTTCAAAACAGACTTTGGAAATACACGAAACCATACCTGCTGTAAAACAGCACTTAAGGGCCTTTAAAACCCAAAATAAAGCGATAGGCCTTGTTCCTACTATGGGGGCATTGCACCAAGGGCATTTAGAATTAATCCGGCAGTCTAAAAAACAAATGGACGTCACTATTGTGACAATTTTTGTAAACCCCATCCAATTTAACAACCCGGAAGACCTTCAGAAATACCCCCGAACCTTAGTGGCTGACTTAGCCGTATTGAGAGAGGAAGGCGTGGATATTGTCTTTGTTCCTTCGGAGAAGGAAATCTATCCTGAAGGAATTTTTATGGAGTTTGATTTTGGGACTATGGAGCAAGTGCTTGAAGGCAGGTTTAGACCTGGTCATTTTAATGGTGTTGCTATAGTTGTGTCTAAGTTCTTTCATATAGTACAGCCTGACATTGCCTTTTTTGGCCAAAAAGACCTTCAACAAGTTTCTGTCGTTAAAAGACTGGTAAGCGACCTATCTTTCGGTATTGAAATAGAAGTTGTGCCCACGGTTAGGGAAACTGATGGGCTGGCACTTTCTTCTCGAAACCAGAGACTAAGTCCGGAAGGAAGAAAAATCGCTCCTCTTCTTTACAAAACCTTGACTAAATGTAAAGATGAACTTTTAATGGGGGGGGACTGGTTGAAGATTAAAAACAATGCAATTAAGGAAATTTTAAATCCAATTGAGATAAACCCCGAGTATCTGGAACTTGTTGATGAAGCAGATTTCAGCCTTGTCCAACAGCCAATCCCCGGAAAATCATACGCCATTTGTATTGCGGCATATATTGAACAGGTACGATTAATTGACAATATTATCTTTCGTTCTGGTCACATTTAACTATTGACATGCAAATTCAGTTATTAAAATCAAAAATTCATCGGGTAAAAATCACCCAAGCGGAACTTCATTATGTAGGCAGCATCACCATTGATGAGGCATTAATGGAAGCAGCTAATATCATTGAGAATGAAAAAGTTCAGATTGTAAATATCAACAATGGTGAACGTCTGGAAACTTATGTCATAAAAGGAGAAAGAGACTCAGGCCAAATTTGTCTCAACGGCCCCGCGGCTCGAAAAGCGCAAGTTGGAGATGTAGTCATCATCATTTCCTATGCCTCAATGGACTTTGAAGAAGCAAAAAAATACAAACCCACTATTATTTTCCCTGATGCCCAAAACAAAGTAATTTGAGCAATAAATTAAAAAGCGGTCTTCAAGCTATCGTGCCCCTAGTGGCTGCGATTTTGATTTTCTATTATCTCTACAAGGATATTGAAGGGGAAGTCATTTTAGAAGCCCTTAAAGGAACCAATGCTCTTTGGTTTTCTGCAGCCATGTTTCTAGGACTGCTTGGTTTTTGGCTTAGGGCATGGAGATGGAAGAATTTAATTGCTACCAATGAAACCATTGAGGTAAAAACCATACCAATCTTTTGGTCCTTGATGTTTGGCAACTTGATCAATCTTCTTTTCCCCAGAGCAGGAGAGGTGGCCAGATGTGGTGGGGTAAACAAAGTCTACCCCATTAAATTCGGTAAAATCTTTGGGACCGTAGTCCTGGAAAGAACAATAGACATGGTCTTTATGCTCTTTATTATTGCTTTGGCCTTCCTTCTAGAAGGAGGGATATTTATCGAAATTTTTGAAAGCCTAATTTCTCTAAGCGCCATTAAATCCTTCGTATCCGAATACGTTTATTGGGCGATACTTCTTATGTTAATCCTCTTGGTATTGGCAGTGCTTACCTATTTAAAATTCAAAAAAACTACATTAATAGGTAAAATTCGTCAGTTTTTACGCCAATTTGTCAGTGGTTTAGAAACCTTGATTCATATGAAAAACAAAGTTGGATTTTGGGTTGCTACCGTACTTATTTGGACCATCTATTTTTTAATGATGTATTGGATGGCGCTTTCTATTCCCTCTACCAACTCATTATCAGCTACTTCCGTTTTAATGGTTTTAGTAATGGGAAGCATTGGTATGATAGCTCCAGTACAAGGAGGCATAGGGACCTTTCACGCCATGGTCGCTTTTATACTCCTCTATTATGGCATATCAGAGGAGCAGGGCAAGGTATTTGCCATGTTAGTTCATACCTCTCAAATAATGATTGTTTTGATTTTGGGAGGGATTAGCTTTCTTTACCTTTTCAGGAAAAAGAGAGTAACCTTGAATCAATAAAATCGTTGTAGAAGAAAAATAGAAAATTAAAATAAAACATGGGAATCATACTAATTGTAGTTGTATTTGCAATTCTTGGCTATGCGGTAAGTAACAGGCTAAAGAATAAGTTTAAAAAATACTCACAGGTTTCTTTAAAGGCCAACTTATCCGGTAAAGAAATTGCTGAGTTGATGTTGGCGGATCATAACATCCATAACGTAAAAGTCAATTGTGTAGAAGGTCAATTATCTGATCATTACAACCCAATGAACAAAACGGTTAACCTGAGCACAGATGTTTATTATGGAAGAAATGCTGCAGCCACAGCTGTATCAGCTCACGAATGTGGCCATGCGGTTCAACATGCAAATTCTTATGCATGGCTTAAATTAAGATCAACCCTGGTACCTATTCAAAATATCAGTGGCAAAATTTTAAATATTGTATTGATCGCCTCTCTTTTTGGAGGTATAGCCTTATTTGGCCTTCCTTATGAAGCAGTGGGCGTAGTAGTAGTTGGTGCCTACAGTATCTTGACTTTATTTAGTGTTATTACGCTACCTGTAGAATTTGATGCTAGTAACCGAGCCTTGGCTTGGGTAAAGCAAAGGAATGTAGTAACTCCTGAAGAGTACGATATGTCCAAAGACGCATTGAAATGGGCAGCCATGACTTATGTGGTTGCCGCCTTGGCATCAATGGCCACTTTAGCCTATTACATGTTCGTCTTTTTTGGAAACAGAGACTAAAACAAAAAAATATTTAAATTTTTAAAGGGGCAGCATTGCCCCTTTTTTATTTTCTGGGTATTACTATTAAGGACTATGCGTCAAATGAATAGAATTGAATCCAAAATAGGAAATAGACAATCTATCCCGAGCTTAATTCATTAGAAAATCTATCAACCTTAGCTGTTTTTCTCCCTAATGAAAAACTTACTTATAAGGTCAGAAAATTCTATTGCTAAATCCGCGTTAAAAGTCCTTTTGTTTACTTGTAGAGGTATTAAAACAATTCAAAAGTATGGATTTTGACCTGAATGAAGAACAACTGGCCATAAAGGAAGCGGCTTCAGATTTTGCACAAACAGTACTTTTACCAAAAGTAATCGAAAGGGACATTCAATGTGAATTCCCAAAAGAATTGGTTGCACAGATGGCTGAAATGGGATTTATGGGAATGATGGTTCCTCAAGAGTATGGCGGTGGTGGAATGGATACCCTCTCCTACGTAATCGCATTGGAAGAAATCGCTAAGGTAGATGCCTCAGCTGCCGTGATCATGTCTGTAAACAACTCTTTGGTGTGTTGGGGTTTGGAAAAATATGGAACAAAATCCCAGAAAGAAAAGTACTTAAAACCACTTGCTTCAGGCAAATGTTTGGGAGCTTTTGCATTGTCAGAGCCAGAAGCCGGATCCGATGCCACCTCTCAAAGAACCACTGCCGTAGAGAAAGAGGATCATTACTTGATCAATGGCACAAAGAACTGGATAACCAATGGCTATTCAGCAGACATCTACCTTGTCATTGCACAAACCAACAAAGAAAAAGAACACCATGGTATATCAGTATTTATAGTAGAAAGAGGTTGGGCAGGTTTTGAAGTTGGTAAAAAAGAAGACAAAATGGGCATTAGGGCTTCTGACACTTGCTCATTGATGTTTACGGATATGAAGGTTCGCAAAGAAAACCGAATAGGAGAGGAAGGTTTTGGTTTTAAGTTTGCCATGGAAACCTTAAATGGAGGCCGTATAGGCATTGCTGCTCAGGCCCTTGGAATAGCAGTAGGAGCAATGGAACTGTCTGTAAAATATGCCAAAGAAAGAAAAACTTTCGGTAAACCTATCAGTGAACACCAAGCCATTCAATTTAAACTGGCAGACATGGACACGGAAATAGAAGCTGCACGCTTGTTATGTTATAAAGCCGCCTTAAAAAAAGACAAAAACGAGTCTTATGTAAGGTTAAGTGCAATTGCCAAATTGTACTCTTCAAAGGTAGCCATGAAAACCACAAATGAGGCCGTCCAAATCCATGGAGGTTATGGTTATGTGCGAGAATACCACGTAGAACGGATGATGAGGGATGCTAAAATTACAGAGATCTATGAAGGCACTTCGGAAATTCAGAAAATAGTTATATCCAGAAAGCTTTTAAGCTAATTGTATAAGTTATGGATATTTAAAAATATATAGTAATTTTCAAATCGGAATTTAGTTTATTCTAATTTTTTATTACAAATTGTCATAACAAATCAGAAAAAAAATATACTTTTACAAAAAATAACTCTAAATGCACTAATCATGGAATATTACAATAAGGTGATAGAGTCGGTTGGCGTAAGGTACGTGAAAGGAAATAACTTTAAAATTGAGCGACCTGTAACCATAACCGATTATACAGATTCAGAAAATACAGCCATCCTCTTACACAGAGGATCGTTGAATTATGGTGAAGACCAAGAGTCTGTTAATGAGGGGGAAATACTATTTATTCCAGCAGGAAGGCCAACTAGAGTATCATTCGGTACAGTTACCAAAAGGAACGAGACCAACAATGATAATTTTTTGGAAAACAAAAAGAAGTACCTTCAAACTATCAGTTTTAAAAACATTAAAAACCTTGAAGACGACTGCATCACCTCAGTTACTTTTGAAGCAAAGGTATTCGATGTTGTCAATTTCTTTAACTCACTTGGCATACCAGCTTTTGTAATTCGATTCAACGATCGAATAGCTTCCATACTCGAAGATGTAGTAAAGGAATCCGAACAAAACACACCTGGAAAAGAAAGGGTAATAAAACTTTATACTGAATTACTGGTAGTAGAATTGGTTCGTCACATCCTTAAAAACAGACTGTTTGTAGAAGAATTGTCTACCAACAGTACTTATTTCAAGGATCCTCGATTGATCGACATGTTCAATTATATCAAGAAGAATATTGGTGGAGACTTGTCCAATAAAGTGTTGGCAAAAGTAGCCAATGTTTCAGAAGATTATGTCGGCCAATACTTTAAGATGCTAACAGGTATTAATCCTCAGGATTATATTGAATACCAAAGAATGGAAGCGGCTGTGGAGTTATTGAGAACCACCAAAAAGAGTATACGAGACATCGGAAAAGAAGTCGGATACAAAGACACTGCTTATTTCTGTAGAAGATTTAAGATGATGTATGGTCTACCTGCAGGTAAAATGAGACGAAGAGAATCGTTAATTAACGTTCAGTGATGAATTATAAAATTTAGCATAATGCAAAACCTCAGTAATTAAACTGGGGTTTTTTTCTGCCCCATTACCTATAACCAATACATCTGCACCCGCATTCCACGCATCTTTTGCCTCTTGAAGGGAACGTATGCCTCCTCCTACCATAAGCGGAGAATTAATTTCCCTACTCACAGCATTGATCATTTTTATAGACACTGGAATTTTGGCTCCAGAACCAGCGTCCAGATAAAACAAAGGCAATCCCAAAAACTCTCCAGCTAAGGCAGTAGCCACTGCAATATCAGGCTTATTATGAGGAATAGGAATGGTTTGACTCATGTATTCCACGCTTGTACTTGCACCTCCATTGACCAACATGTATCCAACAGGGAGAACCTCAAGTTTACTTTTAGACAAAGTAGGTGCAGCCAATACATGTTGCCCAATCAATAAATCAGGATTTCTTCCAGAAATCAGAGAGAGGAACAAGACAGCGTCTGCCTCATCAGAAAGCTGCATTACACTCCCTGGAAACAAGACCACAGGAACATTTCCTTTGGTCACTTCTTTCAACCTTCGCAAACAATGATCGAGGCGCTTGGTATTTACCAGACTTCCTCCTACAAGAAAAAAATCGATGATTAGACCATGAGAAAGCTCCTTAAGAAGTTCCAGAGAAGGTTGTTTGTCAATTTTCTCCGGGTCTATAAGCAAGGCAAGGCTCTTAATGCCTTTTTTGTTCCTTTGGTAAAGCAATTCACGTATTTCCTTATTTCGGTTCATCTCCCGGGTCCACTTTAGCCATAAGATTGTTCATGAACCTTGCTTTTCCAATGTCTATCAACATCCAAAATAGCCTGCTTCTAAGCGTCCCGAAAAAGCTATACCCCTTCTTCTTAGCGCTCTTTTTCTTTTTTAAAGACTTCTTTTTATTTTTTCCCTTTAGCTGCTGAATGGAATAGACAGCAACGACCCCTCCTAATAAGGCTAAGCCACCAACCTTAAGGTACACCTGAGAATCTTGTTTCAAAAACTCGAGTTGCTTCTCCAGCGTTTGTTCTAATTCCTTTGACTGCTTTAACAAATCCTCTTTCATTATTCGTCTTTTCTACCTTTAAATAAGAAAACATACTTGTATAGGGAATTTTTAAGTACCCTTTGAAAGCCAGAGGCATTCCTTAACAATACCAATAACAAAAATATTATTAGGTAGATACCTGTTAACATCAAGAAGCCAATTGAGCTACTTCCGTACAATTCACTAAAATAAAAAGCCAGTGCAATACTACCAAAAAGCAAAATAAAAGAAGCAGATAAAACGATCAAAACAATGACCGCAACCCTCGCTACAACCAAACTTATTTGGTCGACAATTTCAGCTTTAATAATATTAACCCTTACTTCTATCAATTTTTTAATTGTAGTAATAATCTCATTCATATTGATATAGGGGTTTTAATTAATAAATTATTAATTATATAAGTCAAGTTACTATAAATTAAAACAAAAACCTTGCAAGAAAATCAGCACATCAATAAAAGCGCATTTCCTATTTGGTTTCTCAACAAATCTACAAAGAAAATTAATTTCTGAAGCAGCAAATTGTTTTAAGCTGTAGAACCTATCAAGTAAGCGATTTGTTACAAACTCAATACAGACTCTCATACAATTCTTTGAGTTAAAAAAACAAAAGGCAGTTAAATGATGAAAATAGAAATCTGGAGTGATATTGTTTGCCCTTTTTGCTATATAGGCAAGCGCCGTTTTGAAAATGCATTGGCAAAATTTGATAAGAAAGACCAAATAGAGGTCATTTATAAGAGTTTTCAGTTGAACCCTGAAATAAAAACAGATATGGACAAATCTGTGGTGCAATACCTGTCAGAAAGCAAAGGTGTGACATTAGAAAAAGCCAGAGAAATGACAGAATATGTCACTCAACAGGCAGGCATCGAAGGGCTAGATTACAAAATGGACAAAGCCGTAGTAGCTAACACTTTCAGGAGCCATAGATTATTACACCTTGCTTTGGCACAAGGTCTACAGTTGGAAATGAAAGAGCGTTTATTAAAAGCTTATTTTATAGAGGGAAAAAACATTGATGATGTATCCATCCTAGCTGACTTAGCAATAGAAGTAGGGATAACCAATGCTGAGGAAACTTTAAAAAATGACAATTTCACTGATCAAGTTAAAAGAGACCTAATGGAGTCCAAACAAATTGGAATACAGGGAGTTCCTTTTTTCGTTTTCAATGGTAAATATGGCATAAGTGGTGCTCAGGAATCCAAGGTATTTGCAGAGGCCATAGAGCAATCGTTCAAAGAATGGGAAGAAGACGCTCTGCAACCTAAAGGTTAATAAAGTGGCCTTTATCATTAGTAAAATATTCCTTTTCGAGTGGATCAATGATGGATTAAATCTGAAATTGACAAAAGAGCATCTTTAACCCGGATTATGTAATAGGATTTCTCCGCCCTGACAAGGTCAGGGGTGATGCCTGTCCCGTGTTTACGGGAAGTGTTGCAATCGCAAGAAAATCAGACTGTTTGGAGATTTTAGCATAGCACCGCTATGGTGAAATTGAAAACAGC
>NZ_JBSXOH010000081.1:0-36553 GCF_056859355.1 Cyclobacterium sp. L-R | reverse complement strand
ATTATGTAATAGGATTTCTCCGTCCTGACAATAGTCAGGGGTGAAGCCTGTCCCGTGTTTACGGGAAGTGTTGCAATCGCAAGAAAATCAGGCTGTTTGGAGATTTTAGCATAGCTCCGCTATGGTGAAATTGAAAACAGCGACGAAGTGGCTGATTTTAAAGCGATTTCAGCACGTAATAGAATGTCTATTGCATATTTCGGGTTTAATCTGTTTAAAAGATATTCCCTCATTAATAAGAATGGATATTTCCTACTTTAAGTTTTAAGACTTAAAAAAAGGTGACTGCTTCATAAGTCAGTCACCTTTAATTACTTACTTTTTAATCTTGATCAATTATTTCAAGAAATCAGGTCTTTTGGTACCATTATAAGGCTTTGCACCAGGGTTGGATTGACTGATTTTCTCTACTTCCAATAGTTTCTGATCTGTAACAGTTGGCGCTTTAATAAAGCCATAATACCTTCCTTTCCAGTAATCTCTTAGATAACCGGTAGGCTCCATGATCCTGTTTCCATTTCTGCCACCGTCCAGAACAATTGCTCTTCTGGATTCACGCAATAAAGCGGTTTCCCTTGGAGACATGGCTTTAAGGCCACCTTCATAGGAGATATACCCTTTTTCTACAAAGAGGTCATCTCTATGAGAGTTGCTGTAATTATAATCCCTGCAATCCAATGGCCATTCTCTGAGATGTTTTGTTGCAGCTTCGAGATCAGCATCATTGCCTGTAAGGGCTGCATAGGTAAAGTTAAACCAAGGGATTTTTTCCATGCGCTTGATTTCATAGGTTCTCTCTAAACTCCTCAGGTAAGTGGAACGCAAGTCTGGATCTTTTTCATAGGGAAGCAAGATCATGTAGGCTTCCAAGGCAAGGTTATCGTCCCATGGAGCAATTTGAGAAGGAGGAAAGGTTTTCTTTTGTTTAACTGTATTTTCTGGATAACCCCACTTCACCAATTGCTCATAGCCCTTTTTGTATTTTTCATCCCCGGTTAATGCATAGGTAGCATAGGTGAAAGCCAAGACTTCTAAACCATTAATTCCACGGTCTTCATAACCGTAAGGCCTTAGCAAATATTCTGGGTTCCATCGACCCCACCTTGTAGGTTCACCATCAGCATCTATTAATTCCCAGCCATTGTCCATAATATAAGAAGTCATTCTTGTCATATGTTCCTTGGCCAATTCCTTCTCTTTTCCTTTGGCTACCAAATCGTGAAAAATGGCTACAGAGTAATAATGCGCAATTACCTCATCACTTGAAGCATCTCCTTTCCAGTACCATAGGCTATCCGAAGTGGCGTACCATTTGGCTGGTAAACCACCAGAGCCTCTATTATCTAAACCCCCAGAGTCACCTTCTCTGGAAAATACAGCTCTTGAGATAAGCCCTTCTATCGGGGTAACCCTTTCAAGAAATAGCATGGCCTGGAAAGCATCTAATGCTTCTTTTCTGTCAGCTTCTTCACCGGTAACTGCGTATTTGTAACTCATAGCTGCCAGGTAGGTAGCCGTATGGGCACCATCATTGTCACTTATCTCTCTTTCCCATTCTCCTTTTCTTTTGGTCAATAGATGAACAAAGCCCATTCTTTTATGTCCGTAAGCTTCCATCCATTGCTCGTAATGCGCAGCTTTTTTCAGTAAAGTATACGGTTCATAATGTATAATGCCTAGTCCTCCATCTGTCGCAGCTACTACTTTATTCTTGGTGCTTGCAATTCCATTGACTTTATTGTCGGGTAACCAAAGGTCTGAGCCAAAATAGTGAAATTCTTCAGCGGTCATCCTGATAAGACCACGAGGAGTTCCTATCCACATGTCCCTGTCAAAACCTTTGACCATTTGATCAGTATTTTCTACAGGCAAACCATCAGCTCCTTTTATTTGTGTAAGAGAAGTTCCTCTAAGCAAGCCTAATCCCCGATCGGTACTGATATAAAGTTTGCTTCCAATACTAAGTAAGTCTTTGGTGTTTTTTGATGGCAAATTTCCCCAATCAATAAGGTGTTCGTTGACCACTTTTCCTGCCAATTGCACCAATTCTCCTGGGCGCAGAATATGAAGAGTCTGGCTATAACTTTCAATGGCTGTAATAGGACCTAAAGTAACAGGATCGGCGAGAAGCTGACTACCATCTTCCATAAACATGGTTACATCACTTGAAAGAAATCCTCCCTCAGGCATTATATTGGTTAATTTACCACCTTCATATTTAAAAATGGATTCCGTAGTAGCTACATGGACCTGATTCAGGTGCATACAAAAGTCTACAAACTTTACTGCGCTGATTTTAGTCCATTTTTTGTCATCAAATAGATAAAGCCCAGAATTGCTGCTTACCCATAGACCACCTTTTAATACTTCAATTTTATTGATTTGGTCGGGAGCTGCTTTTACAGAAATCAGCTTGTCTCCTTGTAGAAGAGCTAATTTGCCATCTTTAACGATATAAACAGATTCATTTAATATAGCCACCTGACTTATGGGAGTATCTGTCGGTATCACCTCTCTCCGTTCTTGTAAGAAAGGGGCATCCTCTACAGGCTTCCAAAAATGGTCAGCATTTTCTTGGGCAAAGAGGTAATTACAATTTAATAGTGCCGCAACTAGGATAAGCGCAGCTTTAAAAGTCTTCTTCATTGGTAGATAATATTTGTGATTGTTAGTTAAATACCCCTTGGCTAGAAGAATGTACCATATGTAGGTTTTTTTTTGTAAAAAAAAACCATTGCAAAGGCTAATAAATCCTTTTGCAATGGTTTAATTTAATGACGTTACCTTAAAAATGATATTATTGGTTACTAGAAAAACTTTTTTCAAGGCTGAGTTTTCCCAACCTGTATTTTTTCTTTTACTCTTCAAAAAGAAGTATTTCATGGTCTCCCGTCTTGCTAAAGGCTTTTGCTCTGGAAATCAATTTTGTTTTCTTAAAGTTAGATAGTTCGTACCTATCTTGATCTCCATTATTATTAACTTTTACCAAAGAAAGCACAAAATCTTTTTTTCTAGTTCGGGGATTGAATGTTTTTGGGATGACCAATTCCTTGACTCTGATGTTTTCTTCACGATCATTAAACATCAAATAAATGTCATCATCAATAAGTGTGGCATGAAAAGAGGAGAAAAGTCCACCATCTTCAATGCTATATTGGTTTTTTTTAACCTTGCTTATCCAATTTTTGGTTCCAGTGGGCGAAAACTCAATCAATACAATATTTTTATAATAAAACCTTTCAACCGGTGAATTGGAGTACGAATTATAGTTAGGGGTACTTGTCATGCCTGGTGTGCTACTTGGCCCCCTATAAATGGGAGGTGGAGAAAAGGAAGAAATTGTCCGATTACGGTTTTCACCTATAACCACTATGCTACCATTACTTTTTAGGAAAATATCCCTGACAGAATAATTGGTATCTCTAGGTTTTCCTTTGTTGCGTTTTTTGGCTTTTTCAACTTCTTTTTCAGGTAGAAAATCAGCTTCAAATTGATCGATACTTTCAAAAATGTTTGAATGGTCTAATGAGGATAGAAGTCGGCTATAACTTCCTATAGAATTATAAAACCCTTTATTATCGGAGTAAAAACCTGCTATAAATAGGTCGCCATTATTGGTCAGTTTTAAAGCCAATTCATTTAAGTAATTTTCTGGTATAGAAATATTGGTTTTAATAGCTTCTCGATTGGTTCCATCAATGCTGATAAGTTTATATTTGTATAACTTTGTTCCAAAAATTATAGCAGTTTTTTTACGTTCAATCGTTTCTACAATAAAATGTACTTTGCCCTGGTTGTCTATAATTGGTTTCATTGAAGAAAAACCGTCTTCGAAATCTGTATCAATATAGGATTTGCTCCATTGTAAATTGAGCTCCTGATCAAAGGTTTTAATGATAAACTCGCTTTGGTTTTTTGATTTATTATAAATCAATTCAACGGCCAATAATTTGGTCGAATCAGGAGAAAAATGAATATTAACTCTATTGTTGAAGTTTTTACGGGGATTAATAGTAGGCGCTTTGTTGGCAGAATTACCCTTCGCAATACATTTTGGTTCCCCTATAGGTTCAAGGGTTTTCTTGTTCAACTCTAAAATATAAATATTCTTTGCAGCATCTCTGTCTTCATTTCTGGAATAAAATAAATACAATTTGTCCTTAATGGGTAACAGTTCTTCGAACATTTAGAATTTCGGCAAATCTAGTTTTTTTAAATCTTTAGATTTTAACAGATCAAAGTTTTTATCATAACTTTGTAAAGTTGGAAAACCAGGGAATTTCATAATCTGGCTTTCAATGTAATTTTGAGTAATTAAATATTCTTCTCCACTTTTTAAAATAACCTTTTGGAGGGTATTCTCATGAAGACTGTTCTTCTTTGTGGTCCCCCAAGTTACTTTGCTATTGTCTGGTAATTCCTGACAGTAGGTTTTAAACCCTAAAAAAGTAATTAGGATAATAAAGAATGCGTTTTTCATAAAATTAAAAATTAATATATTTCTAACGCATAAAAAATAATTTAAAATACAAATTTATGTATACAAAAGTTTTTAACCTAATATTTTAATTAATTTTGTCAAACTTAAAAAAAGGATTGAATAATGAGGTGTAAAATGGATTTAACCCGGATTATGTAATTAGATTCGTGATGAATGTTGCAATTGTAAGAAAATCAGGTCGTTTGGGGATTTTAGCATAGCGCCGCAATGGTGAAATTAAAACAGCAACGAAATGGTTGATTTTAAAGCGATTTCAGCACGTAATAGATTCTCTATTGTTAAATAATATAAAAATAATTCAGCGCTGATAAAATTCTATTTATAGTCTTTAAAACTGTTATGTCTAGAGACTAAAAATTATAAGGAAAGAGATAGAATCCGAGCTAATTTTTAACAGGAAGGTGTTTTCAATTCAACTAAAAATTTTTCATTTGGTAAATCTTCGGCGTTTCCCCAAATTTATTTTTGAAAGCCCTTATAAAATAGGTAACATTATTGAAGCCAGCCAATGCACAAACCTCTTGTACCTGATAGGCTGATTGCTGTAATAATTGGGCCGCATTATTCAACCTTTGTTCTAAAATATACTCCATTGGACTGATACCTAACTCTTCTTTGAATGTTCTTGAAAAGTGTGTTTTACTCATACAGGCTTTGGCACTTAAAACTTCCAATGTTAAATCTTGCTGCAGGTTTTGTTTGATATAATTGACCACATGAGCAATTCTATTGCTACTTGCCAATGATTTGTAGGTCTTTTCGAGAATGTCTCTTGCCTGTGTTTGGGACAATCGAATTAGCAATTCCTTTAAAGCCAAAGAAGCTATCAGGTCTTTTTCTTTAGACCTTTCCTTCACACCTATTCTTATAAATCGATTGATTATTTCTGATAAGTCTTGATTATTTATAAGGTGAAAATAATTCAAATCCAGTCCCCATTGTTTTTGCCACACTTTGTCTGGTAATTTTTCATTCAAAAGATTAAAAGTGTTTTCTATCATCTCCTGTGAAATAGAGAGGGCAATGCATTGGGTAGGATTGTCCCATTTGGCTTCGGGGAAATCAATCTTCATCAATTCATTAGGTGGAACGATAACCGACTCTCCTGGTAAGTACTCAAATCCAGGTTTATCAAAAAGGTGCATTACTTTTTTGCCCTTTATCATCGTGGTTAAAACCAAATCACCAAAGCTCAAATTTACACTTGATGCTTGCTGATGTGTTTCAAAAATATTGAGCTCACAATTATTTAGAGAATAGGTGGTACGGTTTTCTACCAATGTTTTTAAATCCCTTTCCTCTCTCCAGGGAACTCCAGCTATAAAGGGTTTTCTTGGCATATTCTTTTCAAACGATAGGTTATTTGGGCAGCATAAATTATGCCTATTTTAATTTTCAAAAGACTTGGGTTCAAATTATAAATTTTCCTAAATGATAAATCAGGTGGATAAGATGGTCCATCAGGTCGATTTTGAAAATTAATTTACTTATAAATTTGATAAAACTCAAAATAATAAAAAAATGTCAACACAAACATTATCCCAAAGTACGCCAGTAGAGCGACCAAAAGTAAAAGAAAAGTACGACCATTTTATAGGAGGAAAATGGGTGGCACCATCTTCAGGTGAATATTTTGACAATATATCCCCAATTGATGGCAAACCATTTACCAAAGCCGCAAGAGGGAACAAAGAAGATGTTGATTTGGCTTTGGATGCAGCCCACGAGGCCTTTAAAACCTGGTCTAAAACATCTCCTGCTGAAAGGAGCAGACTGCTTAATAAAATAGCAGATGTAATAGAGGAAAACCTCGAAATGCTAGCTAGGATAGAAACGGTAGACAATGGCAAAGCATTGAGAGAGACCAGAGCGGCAGATTTGCCTTTGGTTATTGATCATTTCAGGTATTTTGCAGGGGTGATCAGAGCCGATGAAAGTACAATCTCCGAACATGATGAAAACACCGTAAGTATCGCATTACACGAACCTCTGGGAGTAGTGGCGCAAATTATTCCTTGGAATTTCCCTTTATTAATGGCCACTTGGAAAATGGCTCCAGCGCTGGCAGCAGGCTGTTGCACAGTGGTGAAACCGGCTGAACAAACACCTACTAGTATAATGGTGCTAATGGAGTTGATCGGAGACATTTTACCTCCTGGTGTACTTAATGTTGTTACTGGTTTTGGGCCTGAGGCAGGAAAACCTCTTGCTAGTTCAAAAAAAGTAGCTAAAGTTTCTTTTACTGGAGAAACGACTACAGGTAGACTTATTATGCAATATGCATCAGAAAATTTGGTACCGGTCACCATGGAATTAGGTGGTAAATCTCCAAATATATTTATGAAGTCTGTGGCAGATGCCGATGACGATTATTTTGATAAAGCAGTAGAAGGTGCTGTGCTTTTCGCTTTTAATCAAGGAGAAGTATGTACTTGTCCATCAAGGATTTTAGTTCATGAAGACATCTATGATGTGTTTATGGAAAAAGTGATCGAAAGAACCAAAGCAATTAAAATGGGACATCCTTTGGCCGAAGACACGATGATGGGGGCACAGTCTTCCAATGATCAGTTAGAAAAAATCATGTCCTACATGGATATTGGTAAGAAAGAGGGTGCTCAAATTCTATGCGGTGGTGACAAGGCTGGCCTGAACAGTGGACTTGAAACAGGCTATTATGTACAGCCTACCATTTTTAAAGGACACAATAAAATGAGGGTTTTTCAGGAAGAGATTTTTGGGCCAGTGACTTCTGTTACCACCTTTAAAACAACCGAAGAAGCAATAGAAATAGCCAATGATACCATGTATGGTTTGGGCGCTGGCCTATGGTCTAGAGATGCCCATGAGCTGTATCAAGTTCCAAGGGCTATCAAAGCAGGTAGGGTTTGGGTCAATTGTTACCATGCCTACCCAGCGCACGCACCTTTTGGAGGTTACAAAAAATCTGGATTTGGTAGGGAAAATCACTTGATGATGTTAGACCACTACAGGCAAACAAAAAACATGTTAATCTCGTATGATAAAAATAAATTGGGTTTCTTTTAATTGACAAAGTGCCGGATGTCTTGTGACTCCGGCATTTTTTTTCTTATATAAAACCGAAATTGCCATGCAAGAATATGTCCCCAGAGTGATTGTTACAGAAGAAGCAAAAGCAGTTATTGATAAATTAAAAAAATCTCATGACAATGATTTGATGTTTCACCAGAGTGGGGGATGTTGTGATGGATCTTCCCCAATGTGCTTCGAAAAAGGCGACTTTATTGTGGGAGGCAGCGATGTGTGGATGGGAGAGGTATATGGTTGTGATTTTTTTATGAATGAAGATCAGTTTGACTATTGGAAGCATACCCAATTGACTTTGGATGTGGTTCCCGGAAGAGGTAGTAGTTTTTCAATTGAAATTCCTTTGGGAATTAGGTTTATGATTCGGTCCAGGTTATTTACAACTGAAGAATTGGATAGGTTAAGCCCGGTAATTACTGGCGAAGAATACTTGGATCAGTAGGGTATAAAGGCATTAAACAATTATAAATTTAATCTTCCTTTTGATAGACTATTTCACCATTCATTATTGTCATGCTTACCTGTGTGTTTAAAATTTCATTTTCAGCGATTTTCATTATATCCTGATCCAATACTACAAGGTCAGCTAGTTTTCCTACTGTGATGGACCCTTTTGTATTTTCTTCAAAGGCTCCGAATGCAGGCGATAGGGTATAAGACTTAAGCGCCTGAGCTCTGGTCATTTTCTGATTCCCTTCATAACCATCCTCAGGAGTTCCCTCTAATGTTTTCCGGCTTACACTTGCATAAAAATTGGCCATTGGCGAAAGGGGTTCTACTGGTACATCCGTTCCATTAATAACCGGAATACCAGAAGCCAAAAGGGCCTGCCACATGTAAGCCCCATCCTTTATTCGATCGGCACCTAACCTTTCTATTGCCCATGGCCTGTCAGAGGACAAGTGGATGGCCTGCATTGAAGGGATCACTCCTAATGAGGCAAATCTTGGTATATCATCAGGATGTAGATGCTGTGCGTGTTCTATTCTAAATCTATGATCAGCATTTAAGGCATTTTCCTCCGAAAGTGCTTTCTCATATTGATCCAATACTTCCCGATTGGCCCGATCTCCTATGGCATGGGTTGCTAACTGAAATCCATATTTGATACTATTTATAGCTGTTTTGAAAACCATCTCCATTGGTATGGTCTCATGACCATAGTGCCCGTGTCGATCAGAATATTCCTCCAATAACCATGCGCCACGTGATCCCAAAGCCCCATCTGCAGATAATTTTATGGATCGAATGCTGAGCCAGGAATCTGTTTTCGGGCCTTTTTCATACCACTCCTTCAACAAGGCATTGTCATTCCCATTAAGCATGGCATACATTCGAATTTTAAGTTTTCTAGAAGCTTCCATCTTTTGGTAGAAGGCTAAAGTTTCTCTGCCTACTCCAGCGTCATGGAAACTGGTAATGCCATTTCTAAGACAGGCTTCCTGGGCCAGATTAAAGGCAAGAAGATCATTTTCTTCACTGCTTTCAGGAATGTGTTTAGAGATCAAATCCATGGCATTCTCATTAAAAATGCCCGTAGGATTTCCATTCCTATCTCGGATTACTTCTCCACCGGTGATTTCTCTTTTCCCACTAAGCTCTTGATTTAATGGGCCAATGCCTGCTATTTCCATGGCTTTTGCATTGGCAAATAAGGCATGTCCACTTGCATGAAAAAGTACCACAGGATGATCTGGTGATTTGGTACTCAAAGCCTGATGAATAGGAAACCCATTTATGATCTCTTGGGGTTGACTTGTCCATTTACTCTGGTGCCAACCACGGCCTATGATCCAGTTTCCAGCTGGTGTTTTGTTGGTTGAAGCTTTTACCTTTTCTATAATTTCATCGAAACTTTTCGTGTTTGACAGGTCAAGATTCAATTCGCTATAACCCAATCCCATAAAATGGCCATGACCTTCTATCCAGCCAGGAGTAAGTATTTTGCCATTTAAATCAAAGACTTTTGTTTCAGCACCAATATAATCTTCCAGATCTTTCTCCAATCCTGCAAAAATGATGATCGAATCCCTTAAGGCAACTGCTTCAACTTGTGGCTGATCCGGACTTATTGTATAAATAGCCCCACCTTTTAGAACGATTGAAGCTTTCTGCACAACTTCTGGTGTAGAACAAGCAAATGTAATTACCCCTACAAAAATCAATGAACAGTAATAGATTAGTGAACTTGGCCAATGTTGGCTACTAAAATTTTTCATGGTATTACCTTTCCCTTAAGATATCAATTGTCTGCTTACGAAAACACATAGGTTTTAGGCTTCCACCCAATTACAAGAGAACCTATTTATTAAATGCCATAATCTTTCTCCACCTTGCAGACCCGGACTTTATAATGTTTGTACCAGGTTGATTTACCAAGGCTTTGCGCAAGCATGTGCTCACTTTGGTTTTTCCAGTTTTTAATGGCTTCTAGGTTTTTCCAGTAACTAACCGTAATTCCTAGCCCACCGCTCGCGGATTCATGCCCAAGGTATCCGGGTTGATTGATAACCATTTTTTCCATTTTAGCAGACATCTCAGCATAGTTTTCTTGGTTATCACTTTTGATGCTGGTGAATATTACGGCGTAATAGGGTGGCTTGGGTGTTGGGCTGATTTTATTCATTCCTTTAAATTAATTAATGCCTGATAATTATGGTCAAAATAACTGTTTTTTTTAATTATATCTTCTGATATTTATACCTGTCAGACACAGGGCTTTATTCCATTGGTCTGAGGCAATATAGTAAGACAGATTAGTATTAATTGGTTTTGATAATCACGAAGGGAATATAGGGTTATCGGGGCTGAATTAGTGTCAAACCAAAAAAGAAAGACCGATGGATGTAGAAATTCTCTCCAGAATACAATTCGCTTTTACCATTGCTTTCCATTATATCTATCCTCCATTAAGTATTGGTCTTGGATTGGTAATGGTAATTATGGAAAGCCTTTATTTACGCACCGGAAATAAAGATTATGAAGTTTTAGCCAGATTTTGGACCAAGATTTTTGCCCTGACATTCGGCATAGGAGTGGCCACTGGTATTGTGATGGAGTTTGAATTTGGCACCAATTGGGCAACTTATTCCCGCTATGTAGGAGATGTTTTTGGGAGTGCTTTGGCCGCTGAAGGTATTTTTGCTTTTGCCCTTGAAAGTGGATTTTTGGGGGTATTGCTATTCGGTTGGGATAGGGTCAAACCTTGGGTGCATTGGGTGGCTACTTTAGGCGTGTTTTTAGGTTCCATGTTTTCGGCTGTTTGGATTGTTATAGCTAATAGTTGGCAACAAACCCCCGCCGGTTTTCATATAGTAGGTGAAGGAATGGAGGCCAGGGCAGAGATCGTTGATTTTTGGGAAATGGTTTTCAACCCATCTAGCATGGACCGCCTTGTTCATACCTGGCAGGGAGCATTTTTAGCAGGTGCTTTCCTTGTATTGAGTGTTCATGCTTATTATTTACGCAGAGGAAGGTATGTGGAAATTTCTAAAAAGGCTTTTAAAATTGCCTTGGTTGTGGCCACTGTTTTTTCTTTGGCACAATTGGTTTCAGGACATAGTTCGGCAAATGGGGTAGCAGTAAACCAACCTGCAAAATTAGCAGCTTTCGAGGGACATTTTGAGAAAGAAGCTCCTGCACCCATGTATCTATTCGGCTGGGTAGATAAGTCTTCACAAACTGTTACCGGATTAAGTATTCCCGGGGGCTTGTCCTTTTTGTTGCATTATGAGTTTGGGGCTCCCGTTACAGGTTTAAATGCTTTTCCGGAAGAAGATCGCCCCTCGCAGGTAAATGCTGTTTTCCAGTTTTACCATATCATGATAAGTATAGGCATGTTTCTGATTGTACTAACCCTTGCAGGCTGTGTGCAATGGTATAGAGGAAAGCTTTTTGAAAGTAGGCGATTGCTGTGGGTCTTTTCATTTGCTGTGATACTCCCTCAAATAGCCAATCAGGTGGGTTGGTTTGCTGCCGAAATGGGGAGACAACCTTGGGTAGTATATGGCTTGCTTCGTACCAGTGATGCCTTGAGCAAATCGGTCACAGCCAATCAGGTAATGTTCTCATTGGTTTTGTTTTTTATTGTATATACTATTCTCTTATTGCTCTTCCTTTACTTACTAAACAAGAAAATAAAACATGGGCCTTACGATGAGGAGGAAGATGATGACCGACCATTTCAGCAAGAAGTTGCGGCCTCTTTTTCACCTAACAAATAAATAGATATGGAAACTTTATTTGGATTAGATTATCCGACGCTTTGGTTTTTGGTGGTAGGGGGCTTGTTTTCTGGCTATGCTATCCTAGATGGTTTTGATTTTGGCGCAGGAGCCTGGCATTTGTTTTTCAAAAAAGAAAAAAGCCGAAGATTGGCTTTGAATGCCATAGGCCCAGTTTGGGATGGAAATGAGGTTTGGTTGGTAATTGGTGGGGGGGCACTATTTGCAGGATTTCCTGTGATGTATGCCACTTTGTTGTCAGGTATGTACGTTCCATTTATGCTGTTTTTGCTGGTCATTATCATGCGGGCCGTCTCTATAGAATTTAGAAGCAAAGAACCCATGCTCTGGTGGCGAAAAATGTGGGATATTTCTTATTCTGTATCAAGTATTCTATTGCCTTTTCTTCTAGGGGTGGTTTTGGGAAATGTTCTTTTGGGTATGCCCATCGGAGAGGGTTTTGAATATGAAGGGGATGGGTTTTTAAGCTTTTTAAATCCCTATGCAATAATGGTGGGAATTTCCACACTAGCACTTATGATGTCTCATGGAGCCATATATCTATTGTTAAAAACAGAAGGAAGGATGTTTGCCAAATTGACTATTCTGTTAAAGAAGGGAATGATTTTCTTTATGGTAAGTTTTGGAATTACTTCTTTGTATACTTTGATTTATATTCCCCATTTGTCCGATACCTTTAGAAGTGCTCCGGAACTATTTATTGTTCCATTGGCTGCTTTGCTATGCATTGCGAATGTGCCAAGATTGGCAAGTAAAAGAAAATATGGAAAGGCTTTTCTATTTTCTTCTCTAACCATAAGTTTATTACTTGTGTTGGTAGCGATCGAACTGTACCCCAATTTATTGTTTTCTACCCTAGATCCTGAACATACCATTACGGTCTATAATGCGGCCTCATCCGATAAGTCACTAGGGATTATGCTTACTTTTGCAGCAATAGGCACCCCATTGGTGCTAGGTTATACTGCTTTTGTTTACATTACTTTTAGAGGAAAAGTAAAAATTGATGATACCAGTTATTGATGTTTTCAATTTATAATTAGCTGATATTCTGTGTTTTTTTATGGGTTTTTAATCGTTTAGGTTTATATTTCATAAGTAAAACCCTGTATTTGAATTTAAACCCAAAATAATATGAAAAGGCTTGTTTTAATACTTGTAAGTTCCTTTTGCCTTTCCTCAATCTACGGACAGCATTTGGAAATCTCTGATCCCGCATTATTAGATCTTGTGGATGAAGAGAGTCTTGTCATTAAGGTGTCAGATGGCTTTCAATTCACAGAAGGCCCTGTATGGAATGATGAAGGCCAATATTTGCTATTTAGTGACATACCCGCTAACACCATTTACAAAGTACATCCAACAGGTGAGATTAGCCCGTTTCGTCAGCCCAGCAATAATGCAAATGGTTTGACCTTTGATAATGAGGGGAATTTGATCATAGCAGAACATAGTGGTAGAAAAATTAGCAGACTTAGTCCAGATGGTGATTATTCTACCATTGTTGACAACTTAAAAGGTACCGCCTTTAATAGTCCCAACGATGTAATTGTTGATAGTGAAGGAGCGATTTATTTTACAGATCCACCTTATGGTAGACCAAAGGATGCATCTGATACCTTAGGTTTTAATGGTGTATACAAATATCACAATGGAAAAACCCAACTAATAGACGATACCCTGTACCGACCCAATGGATTGGCATTGTCACCGGATGAACGTACCCTATATGTAGCCAATTCTGGACAACCTAAGCTTTTTATGAAGTATACAATTAGCAAATCTGGTAAAGTTGGAAAGGGGAAAGTATTTTACAATGCTTCAGCCTTGACAGGTGAGGGAAACCCCGATGGTATTAAAGTAGATCCACTAGGGAATGTTTTTGCCACTGGGCCAGGCGGCGTTTTGGTGTTTTCTCCAAAAGGTAAACTACTTGGAACCATAAAATTTCCTGAGACTCCAGCAAACCTCACTTTTGGGGGAGCAGACAATAAAACCCTATTTGTAACCGCTCGAACAGGCTTGTATTCAATTCAAATTAAATAAAGGCTAACCTTATAGTATGGACACTGAAAGGAGAAAGTTTATTAAAAAAGCCACTTTGGCCTCTACTTTAGGCGCGCTTGGAGTGAATACTTTAAGTAAAGCAAAAGGAAAATTGAATGAAATTCAGGAGGAAGAAATAGACATGGCTCTGAAAGCACCTGTTTTAATTACAACTAACCTAACTAGCCCTGTATGGATAAAATCCATAGAATTATTAAGGAAGGAAAACAACTTTATATGTAGGGTCAAATCTAATGATGGTGCAGAAGGTATATCGGTAAGCAATAATATGCAGATGAAAGACTTGTATCCAATTTTCATACATCGAATTCAACCTTTTTTTATTGGTAAAGATGCCAGGGATTGGGAGCGATTATTGGATGAAGTTTATGTTTATCAGAGCAATTATAAATTACAAAGCCTAGCTTTATGGGTACCACTCGCTACCCTCGAATTTGCTGTACTGGACTTATTAGGCAAATTGGCCAATAAAAGTATAGGTGAAATGTTGGGTAAAATTCATCATACTAAAATAGCCGTTTACCAAGCCAATAATTTTCGTGGTAAATCTGCAGAAGAATCTGTGGACCTTATTGAAGCTCAAGTTAGGTCTACTGGAGCAAAAGCCTTAAAGTTTAAAGTAGGGGGCAGGATGAGTAATAACCAGGATTTTCCAAAAGGAAGAACTGAGGCCCTGATTCCAATGGTGAGGGATAGGTTCGGCCCAAAAATGGTTATATATGCAGATTCGAACGGCTCTTACACTGTTGAAGAAGCTATTCGAATTGGCAAAATAATGGAGGATTACGGTTACGATTTTTATGAGGAACCTGTTCCTTTTGACTGGTATGAGGAAACCCTGAAAGTTACCAATGCCATAAAAATTCCAATAGCCGGCGGTGAACAAGAACCCAGTATGAGAAATTTTAGGTGGTTGATAAAAAATGATGCTCTTGACATTGTCCAACCTGATATTTTTTATTTTGGTGGTATGATTCGTGCAATGAAAGTAGCCAATATGGCGGCTACAAAAGGTAAAACTTGTACACCCCATATATCAGGTTCAGGGTTAGGTTATTTGTACATGATGCATTTTGTTTCAGCCTTACCTAATGCTGGACCTTATCATGAATTTAAAGGTTTCAACCATGAGATTCCTTTAGTCAACTCCTCTTCTAGCCTTAGCAGTGTTAATGGAATGGTAGAAGTCCCAACAGGTCCTGGATTGGGAATTACCTTAGCACCAGCATTTATAGCAGCACACAAAAGCGTAAATGCTTAGTAGGCCATTTTAATTAATCTAAAGAATATGTAATTTGCCTGTTAAACCGGATTTAGAATTAACTATCTTATTGTATGATCCGCTTTATCTCGATAGTCCAATTTACCTTTTGAGTCCAATATACCTTTTGAATAGAATTTAGATTTATGCAAAAAATTACTTTCTTGGCTTTCATTGGCCTAACAACCATGCATTTGGCAGGATGTAGCCAAAAGCAGCAAAATAATTCAGCCAGTGAAACTTCCACACCAAAACCCAATATCATTTACATTTTAGCGGATGACCTTGGTTATGGGGATCTAAGCTTTAATGGTCAGGAGTACATAGCTACTCCAAATATTGATAAATTAGCCAAAGAAGGTTTGTTTTTTAACCAGCATTACTCGGGCTCTACAGTTTGTGCACCTTCTAGAAGTACCCTAGTTTCAGGCTTACATACGGGGAATGCACCTGTAAGAGGTAATTATGAAATCAAGCCCGAAGGACAATACCCGCTACCAGATTCGGTATTTACAGTTTTTGAATCTTTAAAAGCGGCAGGCTATGCTACGGGTGCATTTGGAAAATGGGGACTGGGTTATCCCGGTTCTGAAGGAGATCCTAATAAACAGGGTGTGGATGTGTTTTTTGGTTACAACTGCCAAAGAATGGGGCATAACTATTACCCTTTTCACTTATGGGACAATCAGGACTCCTTGGTATTAGAAGGAAATGCGGGTACTAAACTTGAAGAATATGGACCTGAACTTATCCATGAAAAGACTTTAGATTTTATAACAGACAATAGTCAAAATCCTTTCTTCCTTTATGTACCTACAATAATTCCGCATGCAGAATTAATCGTTCCTGAGGAAATCATGAAAAATTATAGAGGCAGGTTTGTAGAAACTCCTTATGAAGGGGTTGATGAAGGGAAAGATTATAAAATTGGTGGTTACATGTCTCAAGAAGAACCACGTGCTGCTTTTGTGGCAATGGTAGAGTTACTAGACAAGCAGATAGGAGAAATTGTAGCCAAATTGGAAGAATTAGGTATCAGGGACAATACCATGATCATTTTCACCTCAGACAATGGTCCGCATAAAGAAGGAGGAGCTGATCCTGATTTTTTCAACAGTAATGGCCCATGGAGAGGGTATAAACGAGATCTTTACGAAGGAGGAATTAGAGTGCCTATGATTGCCAATTGGCCCGGTAAGATCAAGCCTGGACAGACGGATCATATTTCAGCATTTTGGGATATTTATCCTACCATTGCAGAATTAACTGGAAGTGAACTTCCTAAAAATACCGATGGAATATCTTTCGCTCCTATTCTTACAGGAAATAAGGACAATCAAGATAACCACGAATACCTGTATTGGGAGTTTATAGAGCAGGGAGGAAAACAGGCTATTAGAAAAGGTAAATGGAAAGCCATTCGACTTAACCTAAGGAAAAACAACAATCCTCCAATTGAATTGTATAACCTGGAAGAAGATCCTTCAGAGGAAAACAATTTGGCAGAACAATATCCAGATTTAGTTAAAGAATTTAAAAAATTGATGGAGTCCAACCATAGTCCAAATCCAGTATTCAAGTTGTATGCTTCCGAGTTGGAGCAATAATTTCCCTCTAAACAAACCCAATAATAATGCTGAATAGAAAGAACATTTTTATAAATTCATTGTCCCTGATGATTTTAGGGCTTTTTTCATGTACTTCAGAAGAAGTTGAGAAGGCTCCTAATGTAGTGTTTATCTTGGTTGATGATATGGGGTATGCTGATTTAGGCTACGCAGGTTCTCCTTTTTATGAGACACCCAATATTGATAAATTGGCCAGTGAAAGTTATCAGTTTACCAATGGGTATTCAGGAAGCAGGGTTTGTAGCCCTGCCCGTGCTACCATTATGACCGGACAATTTACTGCAAGCCACGGTATCACAGATTGGATCGGAGCAAAAACAGGGGAGACCTGGAGAGAACATAATAGACATGACCCTATGTTGCCGGCAACTTATCAGTATCACCTTCCAAAAGAGAGTACTACAATTGCCGAAGCCTTTAAAGCCAATGGATACAAGACATTTTATGCCGGGAAATGGCACCTCGGGGATGAAGGAAGTTATCCTGAAGACCATGGCTTTGATGAAAATGTAGGAGGCTGGGACAAAGGTTCTCCCGCAGGAGGCTTTTTCTCCCCTTACAAAAACCCCAAGCTTAAAGATGGCCCGGATGGCGAAAATCTAACCCTTAGGTTGGCAAATGAAGTAGCTCATTTTATTGAACGAAGCAAAGATGAACCTTTTCTAGCCTTTTTGTCCTTTTATGCTGTCCATGCTCCTGTACAAACGAGCAGGGAAAAATGGGCGAAGTACAGAGACAAGGCCGAAGCTATGGGCATAGCAGACCATGGTTTTGAAATGGGAGATAAACTACCCTATAGAATCGTTCAGGATAATCCAAATTATGCTGGTTTGGTGGAATATGTTGACGATGCAGTAGGCATTGTCATGAAACAGCTCGAAAGCCTAGGCCTAGCAGAAAATACCATTGTCGTGTTTACTTCTGATAATGGGGGGGTAGTAGCCGGGGATGCCTTTGCAACCGCCAATCTCTTGGTAAAAGGAGGGAAAGGTCATCATTGGGAAGGAGGAATTCGGGTTCCTTATTTAATAAAGGTACCAGGAACCCAACCACAAGCACCAATCGATTATCCGGTTGTGGGAGCTGATTTTCTCCCTACATTGGTGGATTTAATTTCAGGGGATGTGGACTTTTCTCAGGAAGTTGAGGGCACAAGCTTGAAACCCATATTCGAAGGAGGTAAATTGGATGAGCGTGCTATTTTCTGGCATTATCCACATTATGGTAATCAGGGAGGAGTGCCTTCAGCCATGGTAAGGCAAGGTGAATGGAAGTTGATTAGGTATTTTGAAGATGGACATGAAGAATTGTACCATATAACTGAAGATGCATTCGAAGAGAATGAACTGTCTGCTGCTCATCCTGATAAAAAAGAGGCCCTTTCTACTTTATTGGGCAATTACTTGGAAGGTAAAGCAGTTTTAATGCCTACTCCAGATCAAGAATTCGACAAAGCGCTTTTTCAAAAGCGCATCCATCAAATGGAGAATGAATTGATGCCGAGGTTAGAAAAACAAAGACTTGATTTTCTAGATAAAGACTGGCAACCCAATGCCGATTGGTGGGGAAGTGAGCCTGCTAATTAATTTGGAGCTGATATAGAGCGTAATTTTGGCGGTAATGATGTGAAAAAAAGTATCATTACCGCCATTTTTTATACTATTGCATATTTTGGGTTAAAGTGGCCATACCCAAAGAATAACAGGGATTCCTACTGCCATTACGAGTAAGGAAAGGGGCAATCCCGGTTTCCAATAATCCCCAAACTGATAACCTCCCGGTCCAAGAACCAACGTGTTGGACTGATGACCTATAGGGCTAAGAAAAGAGGAGGATGCCCCTACTGCAATACTCATTAGAAAAGGGTCAGCGGACAGTTCCAATACGGATGCGATCTGCAAACCAATTGGAGCCATAAGTACAACCGTGGCGGCATTGTTAATTAATGCTGACAGGAGCATGGTAGTGAGCATAATTAATCCTAGCAAGGCCCAGGCTGGTAAATTATCCGAACTTGATAAAATCAATTTAGTTACTGTAGTGGCAGCACCACTTGTTTCGAAGGCTTCACCCACAGGTATCATGGCACCAAGCAAAACAATCACAGGCCAATCAATGCTGGTATAAAGGTTATTTAATGGAAGTATCCTACTAACCACCATTCCCATAGCTGCAAGCGTAAAAGAAATGGCAACTGGTAACCAACCCATCACCACGGCAATAATGGACAAAGCAAACAGGCCAACAGCCAATAAGGTACGCCTTGGTTTACCTATTTTAATGCTTCTTTTGGCCAAAGGGAAGCATTTCATTTCATTAAGCGTATCTGAAATACGGTTTCTTCGTAATTGTAAAAGCAAAACATCCCCTGAACGAAATACCTCATGATCAATCCGCTTAATTAAGGTCCTGTCTCCTCGGGACAATGCCAATAAGTTGACATCATAGCGAGATCTCATGTGAATACTTGAGGCCGTTTGCCCTATTAATGGGGAACTTTCTTGGAGGATGCCTTCGGTATTGATTATCTCATTTTCATCCTCAATATAATCGATCAATTCTTCATCCCCAACAAGTTTAACTTGGTACTTGTTAACGAATTCCTCCAGGTCATCCGTATTGGATTCCAATACGATGATGTCATTCGCCATAAGCACAAAATAGCGGCTTGGCGCATGAATTCTTATTTTGTTTCTGACGATGCCAAGGGCTTTGACGTCTAATTCTTTGTCATCAGTGATGAATTTTATGGCTTTGTTTTCAAGGGGTGAATTACTAGGAATGATGACTTCCGTAATGTAGTTTTCAATTTTGAACAAAGCTTCATTGGCTTGATTCGAGGTCCTTTTCGGAATCAGTCGGTAGCCCAACAAAGAGATAAAAAGCACCCCAGCTGCTGCTATTGACATGCCAACGACGGTAAAATCAAACATGCCAAAAGCTACTTCACCACTTTGTGCACGAAAGGAAGCCACAATAATATTAGGAGGGGTGCCTATTAGTGTAGTCAAACCTCCCAAAAGGGAAGCAAATGCAATAGGCATTAAAATAAGCGAAGGAGAATAATTGTGCTTTCTAGCCATTTGAATGGCCACAGGCATAAAAATGGCCAAAGCGCCTATATTGTTCATAAAGCCAGAAGCAATTGCCACTGCAGCTGAAAGGGTGGCAATTTGTAAGGTGATATTGTTACCAACCTTATCCATAAACGCCACCAAAACATTGACGATTCCTGAATTTTCTAAACCTTTACTTACTACCAAGATGGCAGCTACTGTAATTACGGCAGGGTGGCTAAAGCCCATAAAGGCTTCATCATAAGGTACCAGACCAAGTATGGCAAGTAATATTAAAGCAGAAAGTGCGACAAGGTCGTAACGGATCTTTCCCCAAATAAAAAACAGAAGGGATAAGCCCAGCGTGGCAAAAACGATGATTTCTTCCATATATTGACCTAGGTAGCAATAGGTGATGAAAGACAGGAATCGGGTATATTAAATGCGTTGACCAATGGAACTGCGTCTTTACGTGTTTCCCAGCACAATTGATTGACCATTTTCCTTATGGCCTTGGCTTTACCACCTTCCATATAACCTTGTTCTAGGTACCAACCCTTATGGGTTTCGATTTGGTATAAGGCAAAAAGATCGCAAAGTCTTTTTAGTACAAGTTTCAATTCCGGATCCGTTGTTTGTTTGATTTTCTCAATAAACTGTTCTAAAATTACCCGCTCAATGAAAGCCATTCCTAAGGTGAATAAATGATGTTGTGCAACGTTCACTGCGTCAAAAGGGTCCATCCCTTCATCCATCAAACGCTTTAATCTTTTGGCAGCAGAATTCAGAATGCTACTTTCTCTGTACTGAAAAGCATTTAAATGAAAATCAGGGTCTAATAAATGAGCCTCATCAGTTTTTCGAATGATAAGTGGGTTTTTCTCTGAGAGTGTAGTTTTTGTTTTAGTGACTACATAATCAATAACAGTGAACAAGTTCATGTTCTCAAATTGCTTCTTATAGGAACTAAGTCTACTTTTAGCTACTAACTGTAAAAGAACCGTATTGTCCCCTTCAAATGTGGTGTACACGTCTGAATCATTTTTTAAAGCGTCGATTCTGTTTTCAGACAAATATCCTTTTCCCCCACAGGCTTCTCTACATTCTTGTAAGGTGCTAGTATTGTGCCAGGTTACATAGGATTTCAAGCCAGCTGCCAGTGCTTCAATTTCCTGCATTTCGCTTTCTTTTCTATTTAGAAAGCGATCTGTCATGTGTTCCATTGCAAAATGACAGGCATAAGTTTTGGCAAGTAGTGGCAGAAGTCTCCGCTGATGCATGCGGTAGTTTAAGATAGGGACTTCTGATGTGCCATCAGGTCCAAATTGGCGGCGTTTGTCAGCATACCTTATGGCAATGGTTAGGCCTGACTTTGAAGCAGCAAGGGCCGAACGAGGTATTCCAATTCTTCCACCTACAAGGGTTCCAAGCATTGTGAAAAACCTTTTATTATCGCTAGCAATAGGACTTTGGAAATTGCCTTCATCATCTACGGAAGAAAATTTGTCTAACATATTTTCTTTGGGTACAATGACATTGTCGAAGCCTATCAATCCATTGTCTACACCATTGAGCCCCATTTTTCTCCCACAATCTTCTATAGATATTCCTGGCAAGGTTTTCCCCTGATCGTCTCTTAGAGAAACTATAAAAGTGCTAACACCATAGTCTTTGCCATCAATTATCAACTTGGCAAAAACAGTGGCCATTTTCCCATGTAGTGCAGCATTGCCAATGTACTCCTTGCGGGCATTAATATGCGGGGTATGGATAGTGAAGGTTTTTTCGGCATGATTGTAAGTAGCCGTTGTTTCTATCCCTCTTACATTGGATCCATGATTGGTCTCCGTCATGGCAAAGCAACCTGGTAATTCAAGGCTTCCAATTGCTTTGAGGTATTTTTGATGGTGCTTTTTTGTTCCGAGCATTAATACACTCATTCCCCATAAGCCAAATTGAACACCAAACTTAATTACAGTACTCAAATCCCTATAACTTAGGGTTTCCATTACTGTAAAGTAACCTTCCATGTCATTTTTTCCTCCATATTCTTTAGGGAAACCTATAGAACCATATCCTTTTTCAGCCAATATTTTACACCATATTAATACCTGTTCACGGAAATCTTTCAAGTTGCCCGGATCCACATAATCGAATTCTTTCTTGGCGATAAGAGATTTAACCTCATCGATTAATGGTTTTCTTTTTCCATCAAGAAGTGCTGTTAACTTGGCTATATCGAAGCCTACTTGTGTTTCGTAGGAGGTGGATATATTGGAGTGGGAGGATTTAAAAGTTAAAGCGGCAGATCTGCCTATGATGCCCAACTGGTCCTCCAAATTCCACAATTCCTGTTCTACCCTGGACATGGGGAAAGTATGGGCTACTTCGGGTGCATATTTTTTAAGAATTTCAAGTCCAATACTTGAAAGATGGGGATAATTTGTGTTGTTATCAACAGCCGATTTTATTGTTTGCCACCACATTTCCATTTCTTCCCTGGAAGGTGGAGATTGTGGATCTAGCTTGGCTACTAAATATTTGCGGTCTTCTTCACTCAACCAATCTACCGTTTTGAAAAAGGATTGAAATGCTTGATGTTCGCTGTCGGTTAAAAGTGTATCCGACCATACCATAAAAAGGGTAGGCAGTAGAACAAGGCTTCCATTGGTAGGCTGAGAAAGAAACTTTTCCATTTTTATTTCAGGTTTATGATTTAGTACTAAAAAGGTAAGAAAATATTTCTAACCCTTTCAATAATCTTACCAAAAGTTAAAAATGGATTGAGACAATAAAATTAAAGTGGATTTGGGCAAAAAGCTATTAATCGATATTGTCCCATTCTTTGATGTTTTTTAAATTTAGACTATTGGAATCAAAGGTAGGGTCTAGACCTTTTTTTCTTTGATCTACATAGTCTTTTAATGCAGCCATTGCTGGCTTCCTTAATAATATTATGGCAATCATATTGAGCCAAGCCATCATTCCCACTCCAATATCACCTAAGGTCCATGCCAGCTCGGCAGTCCTTATAGTTCCATAAAAGGTAGCCACCAATATTAATACCCGTAATAAAAACACAGGCCACTTTCTATTTTTGTCTCCTTGAAGGAAGCTTAGGTTGGTTTCAGCGATATAATAATAGGCCATAATGGTAGTAAAAGCGAAAAAAGCCAAAGAGATGGCAATGAATCCTGCACCTAAATCAGGAAAGTGTTGACTAATTGCGTATTGGGTAAATTCTGGTCCGAAAGTTACTCCAGGAAGGTTTTCTACTAAAAATCCACCTTCTGGATTGACTACATTGTACTGTCCGGTAAATAGAATCATGAATGCAGTAGCTGTACAGATAAAAAGCGTGTCAACATATACAGAGAAAGCTTGCACCAAGCCTTGCTTAACTGGATGACTTACTTCTGCGGCGGCTGCAGCATGAGGGGCTGTTCCCTGACCAGCTTCATTGCTATAAATCCCTCTTTTAATACCCCAGGAAATGGCCATTCCAAATATTCCACCGAATGTGGCTTCAGTATTAAATGCAGAGCTTATAATTAAATGAATCACTCCTGGAATTTCTGTGAAATTCAATATCATTATTATCACTGCCATGATGATATAAGCAGCAGCCATAAAAGGGACGACAATTTGAGCGACTTTTCCAATACGCTTTACACCTCCAAAAATAATAAGGGCAAGAAAAACACAAATTAGCAAGCCAGTAATCCAAACTGGTACATCAAAGGCATTTTCAACACTTATGGCAATACTGTTACTTTGTACACCGGGAAGAAAAAAGGCTGTGCTTAGGATGGTGGCAAAAGCAAACAAAACGGCATACCATTGAATTCCCAAACCTTTTGATATATAAAAGGCGGGACCACCTCGGTATTGACCATCTTTTACTTCTTTGTACATTTGACCAAGTGTGGCTTCAATGAATGCCGATGCACTTCCTAGGAAGGCGATGATCCACATCCAGAAAATTGCACCAGGTCCTCCCATGGCTATAGCTGTAGCAACCCCTGCAATATTCCCCGTTCCAACTCGGCCTGATATGGCAATGGCAAAAGCTTGAAAGGAAGTAACCCCTTTATCTGAAGACTCGCCACCAAACAATAATTTTATCATTTCCTTGAAATAGCGGATTTGAAGGAATTTGGTGACAATTGAAAAATAAATTCCGACACCTAAGCAAAGGACAATTAAAGCATTACTCCAAATGATGTTGTTTAGGGCGTATATTATGGACTCCATGTTGTTAGTTTGGTGTGGAAAGATTTGTTTTATATACACAAAGAAAACCTAAAATAGGGTTAATAATAATTTTGAGCCTAAAAAAATGTAGAAACATGTCTTGGTTTAACCCGAAATAGGCAATAGACAATCTATTATGTGCTGAAATCGCTTCAAAATCAGCCACTTCGTTGCTGTTTGGATATTTCACCATAGCGGTGCTATGCTAAAATATCCAAACAGCCTGTTTTTCTTGCGATTGTAACACTTCCCGTAAACACGGGACAGGCATCACCCCTGACCTTGTCAGGGCGGAGAAATCCTATTACATAATCCGGGTTTAAGTTTATTTTGAATGAATATTAAAATTAATTGATGGTCAATGAAGATATTTATTTTTCATTCTATAGCTGCTCTACTGGTAGATAGAAGGGATTATTACTCTCCAGTTAAGCCGACTTTAAAAGCTTGAATAAAACACTGTTAAAAATCATTACCTTTGCGTCCGATTGTAGCTAAATACAAATCTGACGGAAAAACAATATGAAAGAATTAGGAAAAATCAGCACCTTACCGATAAATCGGTTTACAGACAATGGTGCTTACCTCGCTTTAAGTGATGGGGATGAGTTATTAATACCTAAAAGGTACCTTAGTGGAGAGGAGAAAGAAGGGGATTTTAAGGAAGTTTTTGTTTACACAGACAGTGAAGACAGGCCTGTAGCAGTTACGGATCATCCATTGGCCTTGCTGGATCAGTTTGCTGTATTAGAAGTGAAAGATGTAACAAGTATTGGTGCCTTTTTGGAATGGGGTCTGGAGAAGGATTTGTTTCTTCCCAATTCAGAAATGCGTCAGGATGTAAAACCTGGGGAAAAGGTTTTGGTGTTTGTTTGTGTGGATCACCGCACCTCGCGTTTGATTGGGGTGAGCAAGTATGAGGACTTTATTTTATCTGATACCAGTGGATTTGAAGTAGGGCAGGAAGTGAATGCCTTGGTTTTTGACAGCACTGATTTAGGGTATAAGGTATTGATCAATGACTTTTATGAAGGTCTCATTTATTCAAATGAGGTCTTTAAACCATTGGCCATTGGCGATAAGGTTCGTGCATTTGTTAAAAAAATAAGAGAGGACAATAAGATTGATTTAATTATTACTCCTATAGGTCGTCAGAAATTTGATGAAGGAGCAGATCAAATATTAAGCCTCTTGCAGGATAAAAATTTTTTACCGCTTACGGATAAATCATCTCCTGATATCATAAAGGAGACATTGGGAATGAGCAAGAAGCATTTCAAACAGTGCATCGGACAACTGTACCGGAAAAAGATCATCGTAATAAAAGAAGATGGCATATATAAGGTCTAAATGACCTCATAAAGTTTATTTTATCAATTATATTATTGAAAAAAGGAATTAGTAGGAAAATCTGCTATTTTTGCCCTGTTCACTATTTTAAGATCAACCTGATTTTTCGTTAAATTGATCGTTGATCAAAGGCTTAATAAGCGGTATTTACATCTTGTAATTTGATTAGAGTATAGAATGAATAACAAAACTGAAGTGTTTTTAGGCATAGATGTGGGAGGAACTCACGTAAAAATAGGCTTGGTAGATACCCGTGGTCAAATTATTCAATTTGGCAAAGAGGAAACAGCATTACTTCGTAAAAGTGCACAGGGTTTTAATAAGGCTTTTGTGGAGGTAGTTGGAAAATACCTTAAAAGTAATCCTGAGGTAAAACATGTTGGAATAGGCCTTCCAGGCTTAGTAAGTAAAGACAGAACGACCACATTAGAAATACCAGCCATTTCTGAACTAAATGGTTTTAATTTAAAGGGGGCGCTTTTAGAAAATTACCCAGATATTATTTTTCATCTTGAGAATGATGCTAGTGCCGCTGCTTTAGGTGAATTCCATTTTGGGAAAGAAAAAATTTCTGATAATTACCTATTTATTACCTTGGGTACAGGCATAGGAAGTGCCCTTATTCTTGACAAAAAAGTGTTTAAAGGTGTTCGTGGTAATGCCATGGAAGTTGGGCATATGCTCTCTAGGGGAAATAGCAGGCTAGAACCTTTAATCGGAAGAAATGGTATTCTCACTATGGCTGCTAAGATGATAGAGCAGTATCCAGATGAAATTGGTGAATTAAAAGACCAGGAATTGGGAATTCACTTACTGGTAGCTTCTGCGAAAAATGGAAACGGAATTGCTTTAAGAACTTTTGCCGAATTAGGTGCAATTTTAGGAGAAGCATTGGTGTCCACAATACGTATTTTGGATGTTACTGAGGTGTATTTTGGAGGTGGTATATCAGCTGCCCTTCAGTTTATCCAACCTCAAATGGAGAAAACAATTCGTCAATATTTAAGTCCTTATTACCTTAATGACTTAAAGTTAGAAAGAGCTACATTAGAAAATGATGCAGGCACCTTAGGTGCAGCAGCATTATGTTTTATGGATTAAGGGTGGTTACCGTAACTTCACTTACCTTATTTATAGCATTGAGTCGAAAAAGAACCTTTAGGGGTTCTTTTTCTATTTGTTGCTCACAGCGATCTGAAGGTTCGAGGAAGTAGATAAAAAAGCTTTGACTCTTATCTACAAGCTCTACCCGATCTGGGCGGCCAAAAGTAATGATGATTTCTTGGTTGTTTTTTGCTAGAAAAGTGTTTTTTAATTTCCTTATTTCTTCCACATCCTGTAGGCGTAAACCTAGGCAACCATTACGGTCCTTTTTCCAGTTTTCCATATTTATGGCCCCAGTATCTAATTTCCCTGAACAAGAAAAACCTGAGGCAAGTATAATTAATATGAAAAAGGAAAAGGTAATTGATTTGTAAGCCATGATATATTGGTAAAGGTTGCAAATAATCTTGCAAAATTAGTGGGATTGTTTGATTGACTTAGTATGTATGTAAGAAAAATACAAGTATTTTTAAAAATTCAGGGTAATTGGTTCAGAGGCTGATAAATGATACGTTTTGTTTTGGTACTTCATAATAACATTCCGATCTGTTTCTACACGATGAATCATCCCCTTCTTTAACTGAAACATAAAAAGACATTTTTGGTCAAAGGTCACATCGACAATTCCATCCCCATCTAAATCCATAGCTTCTCCTTCTCCTCCCGCAGCATGAACTCCACGGTATTGATTTCCCTCAATACTAGCCAGTGCAGTGCTAAAGCCATTTTTTTTCCACTCAAAAGTTTTCTTTATTTCTTTAGCACTTATTCCTGAAGCTGATTTAGGATATACTAAAAGATCTATGGAAGGGTCTTTTGATTCAAACCTAACAGGTTTTAACCAACCATAAGTGCTTTGGATGGATTCCCCCGAACTGTCTGTTTGAATGTCCTCATTAAGGCCTATAAAATATTGTTGGTCTCCATTTACGGAAAATCCAGTATGTGCGGAATTTTCGCTTATTTCTGTTAAGAGTTGATTACCATCATTTTCTAATAAAGGTACTGTCAGACCGAAGGGTAGGTCTTGGGCATTCTTTAGTCTGGTAACCAGAAGATCTGGAGTTAGAATAAATTCCTGACTAAAATAGGGCCCACCTCTACCTGTTACAAAATTATAATGGATGGTGAACCGAACCAATAGAGGATGAACAAAATGAATTTCAGCCTCTGCCTGATAAGTAGCAGGCACATCAGCTATTCTTACCCAATGCCCTCTTTCCATCCATTCAGGACCAAAGCTTATTCCAGATTGTGGGCGATAACTGTCTACTAAGGTTCCATTTCCCGTTTTCATCTCAAAGGAAGGTGTTTTGGTAAGGTCGTGCTCCCCATCCGAGGGACCTAAACGTCCGTCCCAACCTGATTTTACCATTCGTACAGCACCCAATGGGGTCCAGCTCAAACCGTATTTTGGTACCGTAGCTCCTCTTAGGTTTATCATCACCTGAAAACCTCCGGCATTGGCAAAGAAGGCGCCAAATCTGTTATCAGTGGTAAAGGCATAACCTCCAATTTCTGTAGGGGCAGGGAATTGAGGTATGGCCGATTGTCGAATAAGCCAGGCTTCCGATAAATGTTGGATAAATGCCCCGGTATAATTTCCCCATTGACTGGCTGGTTGGTAACCAACTCTGTCCCCAGGATCAAATTGATTTTTGGTGATGTAAAAAGAGCCAGAGAAGGGACCTGATTTTCTTTGCCAGCGATGGATACTTTTAAAGGCAAGGTTGGCAGCTCTTCTGTATTGACCAGCGAGGTATTTATTGCCATTTTTCCAAGCATCTTCTGCCATTACTTCAAATGCCAACTGGTACAATACATCATTGAAAATATGATTGTCAGTTCTTCCGTTTGGTGGCGCCTGACCATCAGGTGCCTGTGTATATAGGCTGGTGTATGTCCCTCTTCTTACTGCTTCAAGGATTTCAATTGAGGAGGGCCCATCATAGCCCTCAGTAGCTAATGCAATTAGATTCCCTCTGCCAACAGCTTCCACCGCCAGGGATTGAGGATCACTGCTCCAATCTTGATACATGTTCCATTTGTCATTGACAATTCTGATCTTCTGACTGTATTGTGTCCATGCAGTTTCTATAAATTCAGTAGCAAATGCTTTGGTGCTAAGTTGGTGTTGAGCACGATTCCATTCTCCTTTCATCGCATAGGTACACCAATTGTTTGTTCTGCCATCGAAATTTTGCATGACCTCAACCAAAGGTGTTTTCATTCGTTTTTGCCAAAGCTCAAATTGTTTTTTAGAGACATGGGGTTGGTAAAGAGCTAAAGCATTGCTTAGCGGGCTAATAAAAAATTCCCCATGTTCGTCAGGGATAGCTTTACTGCCTTGAGAAAAGGCCAGCGTACTATGCTCCATGGCTTTTATTCCTGCCTCTTTAAGTAAATCACCATGCTCAGCTTTTAGAAGAACCCCAACAGCAAAGGCAAAATACGGAGTGGAATACTGGTGCTCTCGATGGAGGTAGGGGTCTATGATGGCTCCTTTCTCGTCCTGCTGTTTTGCTACTACCAAACAGGTGGCTTCTATGAGTTTTAAGAAAGCGTCTTTGTATACTTCTTCGCTCTCCCAAGGTATAGCAGTAAGATGAAAAGGTTGTGTGATTTGTGCTTGTTGATTTGAGTTTTGGGCCAACAGAACCTGAACTGACAAAAAATACAGGAAGACGACTGTTGAAAGTGATTTAAGTAAATTGTAATTCATTTTAATTCAGGAATTTGATGTGAATTAACTGTGTATTTGAAGTAAGAATAGTGATTAAATGGGCAATTTGTAACTTGGAATAGGTTTATAATATTAAACTTATTTTTCAATCTTGAGAAGGATAAGGCCTTTTTACTATTTCTAAAACCATCCTATCCAAGCATACGTGGGTCAGCATTTTTTTATTTATCGGATTTATATAGCCTAGCTCCGTTACAATGGTATTCTAAATTGGTATAATTTAAGATTTTTTTCAGAATTTTAATATTTTGAATTTAATGTATTTACCTCCTATTAATTCCTTGCATTCAGTTGAAGAACTTTTATTATAGTTTATTTTTTTAAAATGATTCTTTTGAATTTCGTAATTATTTATTCTCTGTAAGAATTATATGCCGTATTTATTAAAATACTAACTGATTTTTCTTGGTGGCCAGAACTCTTGTTCTTAGTTTTGCGTTTAGAATGAACGTTCAATCTATAGATTATGAAAGAAGCACAAGAGTTTTCAGAAAAAGAAATAGCCATCTATAATGGAGCGCTAGAACTTGTGGCCAAATATGGTTTTCATGGTACTTCCATGAGTTTATTGACCAAAGAAGCCAAAGTCTCCACAGGAACGATTTACCATTACTTCTCTAGTAAAGATGACTTAATGAAAAAAATGTACTGCTATTTCCGTAGTCAGTTGGAAGCTTATATTTCAAGCCAAGTAGATGTAAAAGAGGACTATAAGGAGAGGTACTATTTAAGGTGGCAGAAATTGTACCTCTATTATACACAGCATCCAAAAGTTCTGGTATTTTTTGAACAGTTTATTAATTCACCTTATAATTTTGAACGTAGTCCTCACCATTTCACCGGAGCCTATTTTAAATTTCTTAAGGAAGGCATTGATAAAAAATACCTAAAGCCAGCCAAACCCGAGATTTATGTTGCCATGTATATGGGCAGTGTGGTCATGGCCTCTAAAATCAATGTTTTTGGCTCCATATTATTGGAAGAAACAGATAGAGAGCTTCTGATCAATAAATTATGGGTTGGCATGTCCCAAGTATAATTGCAATCAAAACTATTAATTACCATAAATAAATTCTTTGATTAAATGAACAAATTTTCTTTTGTATTTCTTATAGTGCTCATGGCATTGTTCCAATCCTGTTCAGAGGGAGAAACCAAAAATGTTGGAATGAGGCCGGCGCCTTCGATTCCCATTATTGAGATTCCATCCAGGACTTTAACAGGATACGATACTTATCCAACCAGTTTAGAGGGAGTTGTAAGTAGTTCTGTCAGGGCAAAAGTTTCAGGTTATATAACTCAAGTAATGGTAGATGAAGGTCAGGCTGTAAAGAAAGGCCAAAGCCTATTTAAACTTGAGACACAATCTTTAAATGCTGACGCTGCTGCTGCCAAAGCGAATGTTGAGGCGGCCAAGGTAGATGTTGATAAATTAAAACCACTTGTAGAAAAAGGAATTATTGGTGGCGTTCAGTTAAAAACTGCTGAAGCCAGGTACAATCAAGCCATGGCTACTTATAATAGTATATCCGCCAATATTGCTTACGCTACAATAAAGAGTCCTGTTTCCGGACATGTTGGAGCTATTCCTTATCGTGAAGGCGCTTTGGTTAGTCCTAGTGATCCTTTGACCACTGTTTCTCAGGTAGACAATGTTTTTGCCTTTTTCTCCATGAATGAAAAAGAATACCTGAACATGCTTCAGGTTACCAAAGGAGAAACCCTTGATGATAAATTGAAAAATATGTCAGAGGTAGAACTTGAGTTAGTCAATGGGCAGATTTATTCACTCAAAGGGAAAATAAAGACGGTTACCGGTCAGGTAAACCCAACTACTGGAACAGTTAGTTTTAGAGCAACTTTTCCAAACCCAAATCGCTTGCTGGCACATGGCAACAGTGGCAAGATACGCATTCCTAAGACCTATGATAATAAGCCTATAATTCCAGAGGCTTCTATTTATGAGCAACAAGGTAAAACCTACGTGTACAAGGTAGGAGCAGATTCAGTTGTTACGGAAGCATTGATTGAAATTGGTGCAAAAGTAGGTCTACTTCTAGTCGTTGATGAAGGTATCGAAGAAGGAGATAAAATTGTTTACCAAGGTATTGATAAGTTGAGAGATCAGATGAAAATTGCTCCTCGTCTTGCGCCTTTCGACAGTGTGGCTGGAAAATTAAAAGTAGCTTTTAAATAAGATAAAATGCTAAAACAATTTATAGACAAACCGGTATTATCTACCGTAGTATCTATCCTAATACTAATTCTTGGGATTTTGGGCTTGATATCCCTTCCTGTAAGTCAATATCCAGACATTGCTCCCCCAACAGTTCGAATAACAGCTTTTTACCCTGGAGCAAATGCTGAAACAGTATTGGAAAGTGTAATTATTCCCATTGAGGAACAGGTGAATGGGGTGGAGAACATGGATTATATCACCTCTACTGCAAGTAACAGTGGGACAGCTACAATTCAAGTGTTTTTTCGACAAGGTGTAGATCCGGATATCGCAGCGGTAAATGTTCAGAATAGGGTGGCTAGAGCCAATCCTCTACTTCCAAGTGAGGTGGTTCAATCGGGGGTGATTACACAAAAACAGCAAACCAGTTCCTTGATGTTTTTTACCATGGTATCAGATAATCCTGATTATGATGCCACTTTTATTCAAAATTACCTAAACATCAATGTTATACCCACACTGAAGAGGATTAAAGGAGTAGGGGATGTGACAGTATTTGGGTCTAAGAATTACGCCATGAGAATTTGGCTTAGGCCAGATAAGCTTACCGCTTATGGTTTGATGCCTTCAGATGTGACTGCAGCCATTAATGAGCAAAGTTTGGAAGCAGCAGCTGGTTCTATTGGACAGAATAATGCCGAGGCATTTGAGTATGTCATTAAATATGGAGGCCGCTACAAAAACGAAGCCCAGTATGAGGACATTGTTATCAAAGCATTGGGTAATGGACAGTTCTTGCGTTTGAAGGATGTTGCAAAGGTTGAAATGGGAGCACAGGGATATTCGGTAATGTCATATACCAATGGGAATCCTGGTGTGAGTATGGCTGTATACCAAACACCTGGGTCCAATGCTCAGGAAATAATTAACGACGTCAAAGCTTCTTTGAATGACCTTGAAGATCGATTTCCTAAAGGTTTGTCGATTTTCATAAATTTTGATACCAATGATTTCTTAAATGCTTCCATTGCTAAAGTGGTAACTACGCTTGTTGAGGCATTTATTTTGGTTTTTATCGTTGTGTTTATTTTCCTTCAGGATTTTAGATCGACATTGATTCCTGCTATTTCAGTACCGGTTTCAATTGTTGGAACCTTCTTTTTCCTAAATATTCTGGGGTATTCGGTTAACTTATTGACGCTTTTCGCTCTGGTTTTAGCCATTGGTATTGTGGTTGATGATGCCATAGTCGTGGTAGAGGCTGTACATGCCAAAATGGAGGCTGGAGCAAAAAAAGCACGACATGCCACTCATCAGGCCATGGAAGAAATTACAGGAGCAATTATTTCAATTACCCTTGTAATGGGGGCTGTTTTTATACCTGTAACCTTTATAACAGGTCCTACCGGGGTTTTTTACGAGCAGTTTGGAGTTACCCTTATGTTGGCGATAGCTATTTCTGCTGTCAATGCATTGACTTTAAGTCCTGCGCTTTGTGCTTTATTATTAAAACCTCATGAGGACCATCCTGACAGGAAACTTAGCTTGGGTAAACGCTTCTTCAATGGTTTTAATAGGGCCTTTGAAGTAACCACGGCCAGGTATGTAGCTGCGTTAAAAATCTTGTATCGATTCAAGTGGATTACAGCTGTGATTTTACTTATATCCTTCGGAGCAATTATTTGGGCTGCTGAAAACACTCCAACTGGCTTTGTTCCTGAAGAAGATAGAGGCTTAATATTTACTGATATTGTATTGCCAGAAGGTGCTTCACTTGATAGAACTGTTGCTGTTACAGAGGAATTAATGAATGCCATTGAAAATCTGCCTGGAGTAGAAGGTGGATCCATGGTCAATGGATTCAGCTTAATTTCTGGTGAAGGAAGCAATTTCGGTCTGGGCTTTATCCGATTAAAACCCTGGGAAGAAAGGGGAGCAGACTCTTTGTCTGCCAAAGCTTTGATAGGGAAAATGTTCGGTATAGCTGCGGGTATTCCTGGAGCAAAAATTTTATTCTTTGCTCCTCCAAGTATTCCTGGGTTTGGAGTGTCTTCGGGTTTTGAAATTAAATTTTTGGATCAAACTGGAGGTAGCTTTAATGAGCTGGACGAAAAGGTCAAAGAGTACATGGGAGAATTGATGGGCAGGCCTGAAATCCTTTATGCGCAAACTGCATTTAGTACCGGCTATCCACAATATGAGATGGTGCTAAACATACCTAAGGCCAAAGAGGCAGGGGTAAGTGTAAGCAGTATTTTGGGAACGCTTCAAGGCTATATTGGAAGTATCTACGCCGCTGACTTTTCCAAATTTGGTAAGCAATATAGGGTTTATATTCAAGCCATGCCTCAGGATAGGTCTGAAGTAGATGATCTCAATTCATTATTTGTTAGAAATAGTAAGGGAGAAATGGCACCTATTTCTGAGTTCCTATCTCTTAAGCGGGTTTATGGACCTCAGGCAGTAACAAGGTTTAACCTTTTTAACTCTGTTTCTATCAATGGAGCAGCAGCACCGGGATACAGTACAGGAGATGCGATTAAGGCAATTCAGGAGGTGAATGAAAAGAGTCTACCGAGAAACTTTACTGTAGATTATTCAGGCTTGACCAGAGAGGAAATCAATGCAAGTAGTCAGACTACCATCATTATATTACTTAGTGTTCTTTTCGTTTACTTTATTTTGGCTGCCCAATACGAAAGTTACCTGATTCCTCTTGCCGTTCTATTGTCCTTACCTGTAGGTGTTATGGGCGCTTATTTGACCACCTATTTCTTAGGTATGGAGGCGAATATTTATTTTCAAATCGCAATGGTCATGCTGATAGGCTTGCTGGCTAAAAACGCCATTTTGATAATTGAATTTGCCATGCAAAGAAGGGCTGCAGGTGCATCTATAGTAGATGCAGCTTTTGATGCGGCCAAGGTGAGACTTAGACCAATTCTTATGACATCATTTGCCTTTATAATAGGCTTATTACCGCTGGCTTTTGCCAATGGTATAGGTGCCGCAGGTAACAGGTCCATTGGTACCGGTGCTGTAGGAGGATTGCTGATAGGTACAGTTATAGGCGTTTTTGTCATCCCTATTTTGTTTATATTATTTCAATGGCTTCAAGAAAAAGTCGGTCGTAAAAAAGAAGTTGAAGCTTTAGAAAATGCTTAATTACTATGTTAAATAAAAGTCTATTATATATACCTTTTTTGTCCTTGCTATTATCTTCTTGTTTTGTGGCAAAAGACTACGAACAATCGGATAAAGTAGTGGATGAGGTTTATTACAGAACGGATTTATTGCCGGAGGACAGTATTTCGATGGCTGATTATTCTTGGAGAGAGGTTTTCTCCGATCCAAATCTAGTGCGCCATATAGAAGCAGGATTAGAAGCCAATTTAGATATTAGAATGGCTTTACAAAATATTCTTGAAGCCCAATCCTATTACAAACAAGGGAAGTGGGGGCAATTGCCCACCTTGAGCGGAACAGGAAAAGTAACGCATCAGGAATTGTCAAAAAACTCACAGTTCGGGGCTTTCTTTGATGGGGGAATTACCCAATATGAGGTTTCTGCTGGTTTTTCTTGGGAGGCTGATATTTGGGGTAAAATTAGAAGTCAGCGAAGAGCATTTGAAGCATCCTATTTGCAATCAATTGCAGCTCATCAGGCAGTGAAAACTCGATTGATCAATGACATTGCCAATCTCTATTTCAGGTTGTTGGCATTGGACCAGCAATTGGAATTGACCAATGAAACGATCAAAAATAGAGAACAGGCTTTGGAAACCACTGCTTCATTGAAAATTGCAGGAATTGTTACAGAGGTAGGCGTGAAGCAAACGGAAGCGCAGCTCTATACGGCAAAGGCCTTGAAAGTTGATTTGCAAAGAGACTTACATTTGGTAGAAAACACCCTTTCCATACTCTTGGGCAAATCACCTGAGGATATTTCTCGAGGTGACTTGGATGATCAGCAGCTACCAGAAGCATTGTCCATTGGTTTTCCAGTGCAATTGCTTCGCAATAGGCCGGATGTATTTGCAGCGGAATACGGATTAATTAATGCTTTTGAAATGAGCAATGTGGCCAAGACGAATCTTTACCCATCCCTGACCATTTCTGGTACAGGAGGTATTCAAGGTTTGGAGTTGGATCAGTTGTTTAGCCTTAATTCTGTTTTTGCCAATGTAATTGGTGGTTTAACCCAACCTATCTTAAATGGTAGAAGGTTGAAAACCCAGTTTGAAGTTTCTTTAACCCAACAAGAGCAAGCTTATTTGAATTTCAGAAAAACCATTTTAACAGCTGAAAAGGAAGTTTCCGATGCCATTTATAATTTTGATTCGGCAAAAGAAAAAGAGGCTTTGGTAAGGAAAGAACTGGATGCCAATAGAGTGGCCATTGAGTATTCCGAAGAATTGCTTGACAATGGTATTGGCAATTATCTGGAAGTAATCACCGCTAGGGAAAATGCATTGAATTCTGAGATTAAATTAATCAATACCCGCTACGCGCAGATGGAAGCCCTTACCAATTTATATAGGGCACTTGGTGGTGGTTGGCAGTAATTGCTTTTGATAGTAATACTCGCAATTCAATTTCTTGTGTCTGCTTTTGCGAAAGCATATGCAAGTGGACAGTTTTCCTTATAAAATTGTATTGCTAAAGGTTTTAATGCCAAAAAGTAATGGCCCCTCAATATTTTGCTTTGATACAAAGCGAAATATTGAGTGGGCTTTTTGCATGCTAGCAAACCGAACCTATTTTCTTGTGATTATTTTATCCCGAAATATGCATAAGACATTCTATTAAGTGCTGAAATCGCTTTAAAATCAGCCACTTCGTTGCTATTTTCAATTTCACCATAGCGGTGCTATGCTGAAATCTTCAAACAGCCTGATTTTCTTGCGATTGCAACACTTCCCGTAAACACGGGACAGACTATCACCCCTGGCATTGGGGTCGTGTACTGAAATAGGTTGACACAATTTAATTAAAAATTGTAAACCTATAATCGGACAAAATGAGTGAATTACAAAAGTTCTCCGAAGATGCAAGGAGAAAAATCGTTATGGAAGTACTTTCAGGTACTTTAAGCAA
>NZ_JBSXOH010000080.1:0-68316 GCF_056859355.1 Cyclobacterium sp. L-R | reverse complement strand
CGGCGGTTAACTGTCCTGTTTCTATATTAACTGGAGCACCTTTAATGCCAGAGCCTCCTATATCCAATCCTAAAATTTCCATTAAAACAATTTTTATCGCTTTGTAAAATAACCCTATTCAACTTTGGTGATTAAAGTTAGCTAAAATTATACTGATTACATTCTTTTACATATTGAAAAATTCAAAAGAAAACCGATTCCATTTTATAGGTTATTTCGCTACTCTCTTTTTATTGATTGCGCAAATATTAAATAGCCTATAAAAAATAAAACTTTTAAAAGAATTGGTAGGAGGGGATTCCCTAATAGAGGAATGTCTTATGAGTGCATGATGTTTTGTAAGCTCAGTTTAAGCCGAAATATGCAATAGACAATCTATTAAGTGCTGAAATCGCTTTAAAATCAGCCATTTCGTTGCTGTTTTCAATTTCACCATAGCGGTGCTATGCTAAAATCTCCAAACAGCCTGATTTTCTTGCGATTGCAACACTTCCCGTAAACACGGGACAGGCTATCATGAATTCTATTACATAATCCGGGTTAATAACAATTTGGCAACAAGACCTTCTAGGTTGTTTTAGTGAAAAGGGAGGTGGCGCCTGTCAGCTTAACACCATGAAATGAGTAAAGATTATAAGGTGAGGCCAATTGATTTTAAAAACATACAAGGGGGAGTAAAGCAATTACTCCCCCAGATTCAATATTTATTTTCGATCTTACCATCAGCATGGATGGCAAACCTACCTTTGGATTTGTCATGTACATGTTCATGGCTTCCCCAAGGCCAGCCACCAAATTGGGTCCTTTGAAATTCGCCGACTGCTTCCTGGATTTCCTGATTGCTATTCATGACAAAAGGGCCATGCTGAACCACTTTTTCATTAATGGGTTTCCCTTGTAAATAAAGAAAGTGAGCCTCTTTGTCTCCATTTTTTATGCGATACGATGACTGATCTCCCAGTACTATCGCTTTATTTTCAGCCACAATCTGTTCATCTATTTCTATTTGTTCTCCTGAGTAGAAAAACAATGACCTGTCTACATTAGATGGCACCTCAGGTAAAGTAAATGTGGAACCCGGATTTGCCTTGATTAACCATATGCCTACTTCACTGTCCGGGTCTGCTGCATAAGAATCCGGCGCTGGAGCCAATGACCTCACTTTCTCAAATTCCCCAGCAATGATTTTGAATGTCGTTTCCAGTCCATTATCGTCTTTGATTGTTACAATGGGGATTTGTTCATTCCACATCATCTTAAAATGGGCCGCAACATTTTTCTTGGCCCTTGGAAGGTTAAGCCATATTTGGAAGAATAGCATTTCATTTTTTTCAGTTTCATTGAGTAATGGAAACATCTCTGAATGCATTACCCCTCCTCCGGCAGTCATCCATTGGGTGTCTCCGTTCCCAAATCTTCCAGCTGCTCCAAGTGAATCAGAATGGTCCACCAAGCCCTTTTCTACAATAGACACTGTCTCAAAACCTTTGTGAGGATGGGCTGGAAAACCAGGCACCTTACTTCCGTGGTACATATTCCATCCATCTTTACCAGAAAAGTCCTGACCAATGTTCCTTCCGGAAAGATTTGCCTTAGGTGCCATTTCTTGATTTCCTTCAGGGAAAACATCGTTGTGAAAAGCACAGAATAAAAACGGGTCCTGTGTTGGCCATTGCGCCCCTAAAGGTTGAATTGATTTTATAGCAGATTTCATAACATGTATAAATTATGTGTATATACATGTAATAATCGCTATTAATTAAAATAAGTTCATTCAACAATTTTTAACCTTACATTTTAGTGCAAGGGATATAAAGGAGGATGGGGAATCCATCCACTAACAAGGTGCTCTCAATAAATCACAATTTGTCAAAATTGTTGATCAAAAAAATGTTGGTTTTTCATTGAGGGTAAAGGGGAGATGTAAACCTCTTGGTTTATCTAAAAAAATATAATTCTTAAAGCAGGAAAAGATTATTTGAATTGTAACTGCACGATGAAAAACCATTGGATAGTTTTAGCTTATATTAAAACTTAATAAAATGACTTGAAGGGGTCTAGGTACCTTCTTATTACAATCTGTCCAATTAGGGGGTGATCATTAAGTCTGTTATAACCTTCATTTCCATCAAGTTTATCTGAAAAAGTAAACATCAATGTTCCTTCAAAAGCGATGTCTGTGTAGATGTCAAGCCGGTAGCTCAATCCTCCTTTGAAAGGGATATAGCTAGTGAGTTGAGTGTCTTTATGATTACTTGTACCATCAAAATTAAATTTTGTGGTTTGATTAGAATTCATTAGTAAGCCTATTCCAGCTCCGCCATAGGCATTTATTTTTGTTCTTCGGGCATGGTTTTCTGAACTGAAAAGGTAAAAGCTTGGAATTAAATCGAGAAATAGTAAGTTGTTCTTACTTGTGATAGCCTGATTACTTGCAGCCCATAACTGCACGGTCGTTGGACCATAGTGATCAGGATCCTGACTTCTGTACCTTTGGTATCCAATATTGGCCCTTACGTCCCAGTGTTTGTGTATTTTTCTACCATAGGTAAATGACAATCCAGGTCTTAATAGGAATGTCAGGTTCCTGACTCCTCCGGCATTGTCTGCATAAATAGTCCCAAGGCCAATTCCTGCTTGCAAGAAGTTGTTTCTTGAGATTTTTTCTTTGTAAAAGTTCTGTCCATTACTGGAGCCTAAACTTAGCCCTGAAACTAATACAAGTGCTAAAAAGGACTTAATAAGGTAACTATTCATACTAAATGAAAAATAGATTGATAAGGTGATATTCATGCGATAATTAAAAAAAGATCGCAGAATAATATAATCGTATTATCCTTTGAACGCTCAAAAGTACCAATTCTTGCATATTTCTTAAGCATAAGTTGTAAATAAAATTTATAATCTATTGAAATATGTTCTCAATGTTTATTAACTTAGTGAGTTAAGTATTTGTTTAGAATACAGGATAAAATTGTTTGAAACTAATTTTTTGTGTTTTCACACCAAAAACCATTTTTATTTGCGTGTGATTTTGAATAATAAATAGCAATAAAAAAAAACAGTATTTATGAAAGGAATTATTTTAGCTGGAGGTTCTGGCACGCGACTGTATCCATTAACCATTGCAGTAAGTAAGCAATTGATGCCTGTTTATGACAAACCAATGATTTATTATCCATTGTCAGTATTGATGATGGCAGGAATTAATGAGATAATGATTATCACCACACCTGAGGACAATGAGGCCTTTAAAAAGTTGCTAGGGGACGGAAGTCAAATAGGTTGTAAATTCACCTTTGCCATTCAACCAAAACCAGAAGGTTTGGCCCAAGCTTTTATTATTGGAGAAGAGTTTATAGGTAAGGATAAAGTAGCCCTTATTTTAGGTGACAATATTTTTTACGGAACAGGCTTACAAAAAACCTTAAAAAATCATACCGACCCTGATGGAGGTGTTGTTTTTGCCTATCATGTCAATGATCCACAAAGATATGGAGTGGTTCAGTTTGACGATAACAATAAAGTTTTGAGTATAGAAGAAAAGCCAACTACTCCAAAATCGAATTTTGCTGTTCCTGGTTTGTATTTTTATGACAATGAGGTCGTTGAAATAGCCAAAAACATAAAACCCAGCAGTAGGGGAGAGCTAGAGATTACAGATATTAATGTAGCCTATTTGGAAAGAGAAAAACTTAAAGTAGGCATACTGAACAGGGGGACAGCATGGTTGGATACAGGAACCCATCAATCTTTACTACAGGCGGCTCAATTCGTTGAAGTGATTGAAGAGCGGCAAGGGTTGAAAATAGGGTGCATTGAAGAAATTGCCTATAGGAATGGATTTATTGATGCAGAGATGCTTGAAAATGCGGCTATAAAGTTAGGTAAAAGCGGCTACGGTGTTTATTTGAGGGGATTGCTTAATAAAAACCAATAAAACTTCGCTAAAGAATTTCAGTAGACTAAGGCGTGTTCTGAGTCTAAATGCAAATATCAGTATTTGAATAACATAATAATTGATAAAAAAATCACCTTCAAGTTTGGAGGTGATTTTTTTTTGCTTACTTTTGTATTGAGTAAAATGATTTTTAGTGTAACATAAATGTATTTCGATGTTGGATATTGTGATAATAGATGATGATAAGGTGAGTACTTTCGTTACAGAACAATATATTCGAAAATGTGTAACTGCACCTTACAGAATTCATAAATTCTCATCAGCAGTTGGTGTCTCCCATCAAGTCGCGAAAATAAATCCAAAATATTTGTTCTTGGATTTAGTTATGCCACAAATGACTGGTTGGGATTTTTTAGACGAAATAAAAGGAACAGATCTCACTTCAGAAGTATATATATTAAGTGGATCATTGGATAAATCTGATGTTGAAAAGGCCAATAATAATTCACTGGTAAAGAAATTTCTTCCTAAACTTTCAGTTAAGGAATGTATTCCTGAAATATTCAGAAATTAAGATTTTTTGTAGGGTTTAAGATTAATTATAATCGCAAGCACATAGGCTCTGAACTTTGTTCAGGGCCTATGTTTTTTTGTTTTTAAAATTGCTTTGCAATGCATAAGGACCCATTTTTTGAAGACTTTTAGCATCCATATTTTTCTCATAATAGGTGAGGGCTGTATGCGTATCTAAAAATATATGATCTTCACCTATTGTTTCAATGAGTTGCCATTTTACAAGCACATCTCTGACAGGGCCTTTTGCGCCAATAATATACAGGTCAATGTCATTGTTTCTCCAATCTTTAATCCAGGTTTGTAAGGTCAGCGCACCCGTACTGTCAAGGCTAGTAACACTTTCCATGTTTAAGAAAATCATTTTTATCGCGCTTGATCTTTCTGCTCTCCATTGGTTAATTTTCTCATTGATAAAGTCCACATTGGCAAAATAGATTGGGCCATCAATCCTTACAATAATTAGGTCTTGATTTATTTCCAAGTCATTGAACCTCTGAATATTCCTGAAGTTATTGGTGCCAGGGACTCTGCCTAATTGAGCCATGTGAGGTCTTGAAGCCTTATAAATCACCAACATTAATGAAAGAATCATTCCAGAAAGAATCCCCAGGACAATGCCCATCGTTAAAGTTACCAAGAAGGTGGCAGTGAACATGTAAAAGTCCTTTCTGTCTTTATGCCAAAGCTCTATAGGGCTTTTCCAATCCACTATGCCAGAAACAGCAGCGATGATAACGGCAGCCAAAATGGCGTAGGGCAGATAGAAAAAATAGCTGGTAAAAAACACCAAAGTCATCACAATTATTCCTGCACTGATAATAGAAGCCAGTGGTGTTTTTGCTCCGGATTGGTCATTTACTGCTGACCTTGAAAGTCCTCCAGTAACAGGGAAACCTCTTACCATTGAAGAACTAATATTTGCCATTCCTAAAGCAATAAGTTCTTGGTTTGCATTGATCAGATAGTTTTTATGCCTTGCATTTATGGTTTTGGCAATTGAAAAACTCTCGGCAAAACCAACCAGAGAAATGGTGATGGCAATAGGGAATAAATTTGTCCAGGTAGTCAATTCAAAAGTTGGTAATGATAAGCCAGGCAAACCTTTGGGTACTTCTCCCAATACCATCACACCTTCATCCGTAAGTCCTAAAAATCTTACCAAAACAATACCTAGGATAACGGCAACTAAAGATCCAGGAATAGCGGGATGTATTTTCTTTGCAAATTTGATGATTAAAATTCCAGCTAAGCCTATACACATTGTAAGTAAATGAGTTTGGCCAATGGTTGAAGCCAAACCGATAAATATATTTTGGATGTGATTGCTACTAGGAAAGTTCAGTTTTAATAAATGTTTTAATTGACCAAAGCCAATTATAAGGGCAGCAGCAGAAGTGAAGCCTTTTATTACGGGTTGGGAAAGAAAGTTAACCACAAATCCTAGCCTGAAGAGGCCCATTAAAAATTGAATTATTCCCACCATAAATGCCAGTGTGATGGTATAATAAAAATAAGCTGAGTAATTTTCTGGACTTAGGCTACTGATTCCTGCACCCACAAGTAAAGAAATCATTGCGCCCGGTCCTACAGCCAATTGTCTAGAACTGCCCAAAAGAGCATAAACCAGCAATGGGAGCGTTACAGCGTATAATCCATGAATGGGGTTTAGTCCGGCGAGCAAGGCGTAAGCCATCCCTTGGGGAACAAGCATAATGGCAACAATAAGCCCAGCAGATGTATCCCCTAATAAATTTGACCTTTTATAATTCGGGAGCCAATGTAATATTGCAAAGTGTTTTTTTAAGTGCATACTCCTCTGAAAATTCTTGTCAATATTGAAAATCTAACTACAAATAGGAAATGATGCCCTATTTGTAGTTTAATGATGCCCATATCAACTATTGTTGCTGAAACAACAGTACAAAAAGTACTTGTTTTCCTCTTTTCTTTGTATCATGAGATTAATATTTTCCAAATTACGCTCTTTTTTTATGGTGATTTAGTAATTTTTGTCACCTTTTAAATTGATTCAACCAACCATTAAAACAATTTCTTTTTTTAAATATTTACCTAAAGTATTGGAATACCTCTGGGCTTCCCAGATTTCAAGATCCATGTTTTCTTCACCAAAAACTTTTATTAGCAACTGGTTTTCATTCTCTTGACAGTAAATGTTTTGTACCCATTGGTTTTTTGTTTTGTCTAAGCCTATGGCAATCCTTAAGATACCAGCCAAAAGATTGAGTCTCTTTTTTTGATATTTTTCCAGTTTTCTATATTTCTTATGGTTTTTGTTAGGACCTTTTTTTCTATGGTACCTAGCCAAGTGACCTAATAGTAGTACCTCGTCATTGGTGAATCCCCTCAGCTGACTGTTATTGATTAAGTATCTCGAATGTTTGTGATAGTCCTGAAAGGCTACAAATAAACCAATGTCATAGATTAAGGAAGCATAGCTGACCAGTTCTCTTTCATAATTATCAGCTTCATGGAGATGCTTAAGTTGGTCGAACAATTGTAAAGCAATGCCCAATACATGCTTTTTTTCCGTTAAGTCAGTGTCATATTTTATGGCAAGGCGTAAACAGCTTTTCTCCTTAAGGTTTTTCCCCTGACTTATTTCTTCAATTTGTATCCCATGCTTTTCTATGTGATTGATAATCATTCCATCCCTTAATGAAGCATCTGAAATGGTTAGTGCGGAAGCATTAACTTGAGTTAATATTTCAACGAGTAGGAGTGCGCCAAGGTGTATGGCATCCGCCCTGTTGCTACTTATTCCGGGGATTTCTCCACGTTCTTTGGGACTAGCGTCTAACAAGCGATCTCGTAGCTTTACAAGGCTCTTAAGTTGAACTGTCTCTGCGTTGACTATTTCAGGGGCAGGGTTGTCGGCCTTTACCAAACAGGCTTCTGCTAAAGCACGAATAGTTCCAGAAGTCCCAATTACCCTGTCAAAGCCAGTTTGATTAATTTTAGCTAATACAGAACTAGCAGCCTGTTTAATGTGAGCTTTGAGTTCCTCTTGGGCTTTATCGTCAATTTTAGTTTGATCTCCTATATAGTCCAGCAAGCGCAAAACGCCCAGTTTCATAGAGTTGCCATAAAATATTTGGTTTTGATCACCGATGACTGCTTCAGTGCTACCACCACCAATGTCTATGACGAGTATTTTTTCTTTCTTTAAGGCAATAGCTTCTCTTACAGCAAGAAAAATCAATTTGGCTTCCTCCTTACCAGAGATTAATTGGGGTGAAATTCCTGCTTCATGAATTAATCTGTCCAAAAATTCCCGGCCATTTTTAGCTTCCCTCGTAGCACTGGTAGCAGATACGATAATGTCATCCACTCCATATTGATCAGCTAATTGTACGTATCTCTGGACCGTAGCAACACCCAGATCCATGGCTTCTTTACTGAGTTCTTTATTGGCAAAAACTCCGACACCAAGCTTCACCATGTTTTTTTCCTGCATAAGGATGTCAAAATGGGTTCTAGATTGAACCTTGACAATGATCATGTGGATACTATTTGTGCCAATATCGATTGCAGCAATATTCATAGGTAGCTTTTATTTTAGGTAAGACTTGTTCATAAAGGCAATGTGGCTAATGGAAATTCCTTGTGGACACTCTATCTCACAAGCTCCTGTATTTGAGCAGGCACCAAAACCCAACTCATCCATTTTATTGACCATGTCATTTGTTCTTTTTTTATGTTCTAATTCACCTTGCGGGAGCTGTGCCAAATGACTGATTTTGGCTGCAGTGAAAAGGGATGCACTGGCATTTTTACATGAAGCTACGCATGCCCCACAACCAATGCATGAGGCAGCATCAAATGCAGCTTCTACGGTGTCACTACTGATCAATGTTTGGTTGGCTTCCGGAGCTTGGCCGGTATTTACGCTAATATATCCTCCGGAAATTATGATTTCATCCAATGCACTTCTATCCACTTTTAGGTCCTTTTTAATGGGGAAGGGGCCAGCCCTAAAAGGTTCTATATAGATGGTTTCTCCATCTTGAAAAGAACGCATATGTAGCTGGCAAGTGCTGGTATGACCTCTTGGACCATGCGCCCTACCATTGATAAATAATCCACATTGTCCACATATGCCTTCCCTACAATCAGAATCAAATGAAATAGGGCTTTGTCCGCTAAGGGTTAAGTTTTCATTGAGCTGGTCCAACATCTCTAAAAAGGACATGTCGGGAGAAATGTCTTTAACGGCATAAGCCATCATTTTACCCTTCAATGAACCCTGTTCTTGTCTCCATATTTTAAGTTTGAAATCCATTATTTATAGCTCCTTTCAGTAGGTTTTGTAAATTCAAAGTTTAGCATTTCTTTAATCAAGAGTGGGACATTGTCTGATTTTTTCCAGCAGGATATGAATGTAAATTCCTCGTCGTTACGAATAGCTTCTCCGTCATTGGTTTGGAATTCCGTTCTGAAATGTGCGCCACAAGACTCCTCCCTGCTGAGGGCATCGATGCACATAAGTTCACCTATTTCAAGGTAGTCCGCTACTCGTCCCGCTTTTTCTAGTTCTTCGTTTATACCATTGATTTTTGAAGGGATCTTAAGGTCATTATAGAATGAAGCTTTTAAATTTCTGATCGCCTCAATTGCAATAATTAAACCTTTTTCATTTCGACTTAACCCACATTTGTCATACAGAATTTTCCCTAGCTCCCGGTGAAAGTAATCCACTGTTTTATTGCCATTTATTTTGCCTAAATCCTCCAACTGCTTGGTGACCTGTTGCTCACATTCTATGAAAGCTGGATCTTCTCTGTTTATAGCTTCGGGGTTTCCAGATTGGGCTAGGTAATGAGGGAGGGTTTGAGGTAGGATATAGTAACCGTCTACGCAGGCTTGAAGTAGAGAATTGGCGCCTAGGCGGTTGGCTCCATGGTCTGAGAAATTGGCTTCACCTATGGCGAAAAGCCCAGGGATATTGGTACTAAGTTCGTAATCTACCCAAAGGCCTCCCATGGAAAAATGAGCAGCTGGAGAAATCTTCATTGGTTCATTATAGGCATTAATACCAGTGATCTTCTGATACATATCAAATAGATTACCGTACTTTTTGGCAATAGTTGCTTTCCCTTGATTGGCCAAGGCATCTTTAAAATCTAAGTAAACTGCGTTTTTCAAAGGTCCTACTCCATGGCCTGCGTCTATCCTCTCTTTTGCTGCACGGGAAGCGATGTCTCTAGGTGCTAAGTTGCCATAGGAAGGGTATTTCCTTTCTAGGTAATAATCTCTTTCCTCTTCAGGGATATCTTCAGGTTTTCGATTGTCATTTCTTGTCAATGGAACCCATATCCTGCCATCGTTGCGTAGGGATTCTGACATAAGGGTAAGCTTAGATTGATAGGCACCTGATTGGGGAAGGCAGGTAGGGTGAATTTGCGTCCAGCTGGGACATGCCATCCAGGCTCCTTTTTTATGTGCTCTCCATATTGCCGAACCATTGCAACCCATGGCGAGGGTAGATAAATAATAAATTTTACCGAATCCACCTGTGGCTAAAACCACAGCATTAGCCGTGTGTCTAGTGATTTTTCCGGTGTCAAGATTTCTGGCTATGATACCTTTTGCTACTCCATTTATTAATACCAGGTCCAACATTTCATGTCTGGTATAGGTGGTTATTTTTTTTGCCTTTACCTGACGCATCAAGGCCTGGTAAGTACCTAAAAGCAATTGCTGTCCAGTTTGCCCCCTGGCATAAAAGGTTCGGCTTACCTGGACTCCTCCAAAAGAGCGATTGCTTAAATACCCACTGTATTCCCTAGCAAAAGGAACCCCTTGTGCCACAGCCTGATCGATTAAACTTGCAGAGCATTCAGCTAGCCTAAATACATTTGCCTCTCGTGCCCTAAAATCCCCTCCTTTGAGCGTGTCATAAAACATCCGATGTACACTGTCACCATCGTTTTTGTAGTTCTTCATTGCATTCACTCCACCTTGGGCTGCAACTGAATGGGCTCTTCTGGGAGAGTCTTGAAAACAAAACACGGAAACATTATAACCTAATTCAGCAAGAGAAGCTGCTGCAGAAGCTCCGGACAGTCCAGTGCCGACAATAATGACATGGTATTTATTCCGGTTATTAGGGCTGATAAGTTTTGCTTGGTTTTTAAAATTAGACCATTTGTCCCTCAGGTCACCTTGAGGGATTTTTGATTTGGGAATTTGTTTACTATCAGTACTGAAATACATGCTTGAAAAATTAGATTTCTACTTCTACTAGTTAATAATAACAATTTTATACTTTGTTCTGATGAATTTTGTCCTTTAATAATGATATTAAATTCAAAGTGTGACATAAGTCACGATTTTAAATAATATAACAAGGTATTCTTGTATAGAAAAACCTGGTAAATGACTTGAGTTTCTTCTGGAACAAACCAATTTGAAAAAAATAAGGTTATAAAACTGTCTGCTAAATTTGGGCCCTTGGCTTTTTGTCTAGGGAAATGCAAAAGGATTTCCCGAATCAATACAGCAAGTGATCTTACCACATAATTGATTGTCTTTTACCTAATCGGGTTTAACCAAGAGAATGCAAAGAGCTTTGTGAATCAGACAGGGAGTGTTTTTATCAGCTTATAGATAGGTTTTGCCTGTTTCAGGTTAAACGATGCGGTAAAGTTTTGAAACTTAGTAAATGGAGAAGTATATAAAATTAATTGGAGATGCCTACTATGGTTATTTTAATTACCTAGTCAATGAGATCATGTACCCATCCTGGAGCAATTATTTCTGGTGGTTGGTAGGACTTTCATTGGTGGTGTGGTTACTGGAATTGTTGTTTCCCTGGAGAAAAGAGCAAGCAGCCTTGAGAAAGGATTTCTGGCTGGATGGCTTTTATATGTTTTTCAATTTCTTTTTATTTTCATTGATCGCATTTAATGCAATTTCCATGGTGGCAGTGGAGGCTTTCAATGAGTTCCTTGGCCTTTTTGGAATTGAAAATGTTGTGGCCATAGAAATTGATACCTGGCCTTCTTGGGCGCAGTTTTTGACATTATTTCTGGTTGCCGATTTTATTCAATGGAATGTACATCGTCTTCTTCATAGGGTTCCTGCGTTTTGGGAATTTCATAAAGTTCATCACTCTGTTGAAGAAATGGGCTTTGCTGCCCATTTGAGGTTTCATTGGATGGAGACCATTCTGTACAAAACAGCTCAATATCTCCCTTTAGCAATGATAGGCTTTGGGTTAACAGATTTTTTTATTGTGCATATTTTTGCTACAGCCATAGGACATTTAAATCATGCCAACCTTAGGATAACCTATGGCCCTCTCAAATACTTGTTCAACAATCCCATCATGCATATCTGGCACCACGCAAAAGAACTTCCTGAAGGACGTTATGGGGTCAACTACGGGCTTACGCTAAGTATTTGGGATTATTTATTTGGAACGGCTTACATTCCTCATGAAGGCAGGGATATACCTCTAGGTTTTGATGGGGTGGAAAAATTCCCTACAACTTTTTGGCAACAAATTAGCTATCCTTTTACCAAGAATAAGTAGGGGAATAGAGGCTTATAGTTCTAAGAATTTTTGTGGTAAAACTGCTGTGATTTAGCAGGGATTCTACATAGTTAAGCTTCAATCGGACTTGTCGATTATTTCAAGTCTCTTAAATAAATTTTTTTCAAACGAATCATTGCTTCAACATAATAATAGTCTGCATATATGGCTTGATCTAACCCTTCATTGTCAGAGTTGCAAATTGACGAAATTGCAAATCAAAAGACGATAGAGTTGGAAAAGACAACACCACATTTGGTTACTTGGCAGGACTGGAGTTGGCCTCGTGTCGTCGGAGACTATTGCAAATTTATTGGTTATGGTTCTCGACCATTTTATAACTCTTTGGTGACAAAAGCTACAGGCGAACAACTTTTCAAAAACTCATTTTATTTTAACTTAATGGACGACTCTGATATTTATGGGCCGCTAATAACAACGGATTACCAAAACTATATAATCTTTCTTTTCAATACTTTGGCATTGAATTCCACCACCGTCATATTCCACCCTGCGGTATAATTAAGACCAGTTACTTTTTATAACTTACCCTAGTAAGAAATACCATCTCGCTTTGTGATTTGGATTAATCTCCCTCTAGATAAGTTATAATTTGGGTATATGGAAGCATGGCCTTTATTTTTTCTTCCTCGCTGGGTGGGTAATTATTTCCATTGATTTCGAGGTGCTTAAGCGTGTCGGCGAGCTTATAAAAGGTGTCTGGGAATTTGGTGATTCTGTTTCTTCCCAAGGCTAGCATGGTTAGACTAGAGAGGTCTCCTATGGAAGCTGGGATTTCAGTCAAGTGATTATAAACCAATCTGATGCTCTTAAGCTTACTCAGTTGTCCAATACTTTCAGGAAGTTCTTTAATTTTACAATCATTAGCACGGAATGCTTCCAAATTTCTAAGCCCTCCAAAGCTTTGGGGTAAGTAATCTATTTCACCGGATAGTGTGAGGGACTTCAAGCTACTAAGATTTCCTAAGCTTTCTGGAAGTGTGGTGAGTTTTAGTGTCAAACTGAGTCTTTCTAACTGTCTAAGGTCCCCGAAATTTTGAGGAATCTCTCTTAACCCAGAAGTATTATTCACAGTAAAATCCTTTAGATTTATAAGGTTGGAAAAGCTCTTTGGGAGTCTCTGATAGTCTCCAGTAAGCCAAAGGGTATGAAGTCGGGTGAGTTTGCCGAAATCTTCTGGTAAAATTGCATTTGGACCATTAACCCTAAAGAAGCAAAATTCCAAAGCTGACAATTCGGAAAAAGAATTGGGGATACTTTTGGACAAGTATGGTCCTCTGAAGGTTCTGAGATTCTTAAGGTTCCCAATGTTTTCAGGGAGTTTTTCAATAGTGTTAAGGCCTAAGTCGACATAATCCAAACTGCTCAATTCACCAAAACTTTCTGGTAAATGTGTTACACCTGAATTGACTAAATCCAAAAATTTCAATTTTTTAAGATTTCCAAAGCTCTCAGGTATTCTTCCCAAATCGGGAACAGTACTGATAATGAGGGTGTCCAATTCTTGGAGATTTCCGATGTCCTCAGGCAGGTTTTGAATTCTATTATGAGAAAGGAGAAGGTAGGTGAGTTGTTGATAGCTTTTAGTAATCACTTCAGGGAATTTATTGATTGGGTTTCCAGGAAGGATAAGCCTTTTCAGATGCTTTAATGCCTGCAATTCAGGAAACAGCTCCAAATTCGCAAACTTCGAAGCTCTTCTATCACCTAACATGGCTATTTCAATAACGTCTCCATTTTCATTTTCTTTGTAGTAGTAGTGATTGTTCAAAATACCAAGTTCCTGCAAAGCCTCTTTTTGGTGGTATTCTCCCGGAATGAAATCCAAAGTATCTGAAGCCGACACACTGCCATACCATGTGGTCCAAACGATTTGTATAGGTGTCTTTTCTAATGCGTATACCCTTATATCCGGATATTCATCTTGTGGCTTATATGTTCCAGTGCTAAAGCCTTGAATGTGATGATAATCTCCAATAATGGACCACTTCCCTCGATCGTATTCTACTCCTGATACTTCTATCCTTGTTCGATAAAAATCAGCTCTGGACTCGGTAATTTGGGTTTTAAGCGGGACAAAAGAAACGTTTACCGTATCTTCAGTTTTCTTATCGTCTTTCAATAATTCCCACAAAAGGTGGTATTCCTCTCCGGGCAAGCCATTGAAAATAGCTTTTGGATCGGATTGATCAGAAAAGTAAACCTTATCATCTACTAATCCACTCAGAATGCTCCATTTCCCCTGCTCTTTGGGTTGCAATGAATCAGCATCCAGCTTAACCCAAAAATTGGACGAATTCAGGATATCCTCACCTCCCTGAGTAGGTGGAAAAGGAAGGTCGGGACGCGGAGTTTCTTCGACTTCCTGACAGGACCAAAGAGCCACTGCCAAAAGGATAAGCAAACCAAAAGATTTCATTCTCATAAAGCTTAAAAGGTATATTTTAAGAAATGATTTATTCGTTTAGGCTAGGATGTTCAAAGTATCCCCATGGATCAGCTTTTATAAAAAGCAACTTTTGATCACAATCAAAGGCATTCATATTTTCCCTACTGGCAGCAATTCTAAATCCAAAGTCACCATCAACCAAGATGTCCTTAGCTGAGACATTTGTCATAGATTCGCCATAAGATTTTCTCCATTCAACTGTCCTATTATTGCCAAATTTGACCAGCCCCATTTTTTTTTGATAAGAATAGGCATTTACCATTCCTATTGCTATTAATCCATTCTCGGGAGTCTCTTTGACAGAATAGAAATAATGGTAAGGATCTATATGGTCCCAAATTTTTTCACCATTCGAACGAATTTCAAAAATTCGGGCACTGTAAGATTGAGAATTACTGATACTGATTCCTCCAAAAACAATATTTCCGTTTTTAAGCTCGATAAGTGTTTGCGGCAGGTCTAAATTGGAATCACCATAGGTTTTTTCCCATTCGATCTCTCCTGACATAGAAAGTCTTAAAATCCAAAAATCAATTTGTTCACAATAGCCAGAATTAGATTCCTGCTTAGTACATCCATTCGTTTCTTTTCCTCCAAGAATCACTAAATTATTTTCCCGGGAGATCACTATTCTCTTAAAAGAACTTCGTAGTGATGTTTCAAAGAATTTTTCCCATACAATTTCTCCATCAGGACTTAGTTTCATCAATACTCCCTGCTTGATTACGTCAACCTTCTCCGAATTAAGGTCACCGATAAGGAATATTTCTTCTTTCGCTCCTTCTACAATATCTTTAATTTCGACTCCACCTATACCTCGATTGAACAGTTCAATAGCCTTTACCCAAATCTCATTTCCATTATTGTCTAATTTGATGACATGATGATTACTCATGATCAAGAGACCTGTTTTTGTTAAGAATGCTTGGATTTCCCAATAATCTCCATTTTCATAAGGATACGACTTCATCCAAATCGGATTCCCAAATGGATCAATTTTGGCAACAAAGTTGAAATAATTAGAGCCGTTTTCAGATGACTTTCCTATGGCAAGGTAATTCCCATCCGGTGCCTTAATAAGGTTTTGGATAAAGCCAGAAACACACTCTTGATCCATACTGAAATTCAGGTATTTTAAGAAGGTTTGATAATCTCTTTTCGTGATAAATTCAAAGTTCACTGAGTAGGTATTCCCCTGAGGATCTTTAGCTAATACTTTACCTGTGTAATTTGTCAATCCATTGAGTCTATCAATGACAAGGCCTGTATCAACTTGGTTTTCTGATAGTATGCTATCCCCCAAAAAGATTGTGTATTGATTTCTAAATCCCTCAGGATCTATGGATTCTTCCCAACTCAAAAATGCTTTGTCGTAGGTTACACTATCAACAGAAACAATGAATTTCTCTGGAGGTAGATTTATGTCACTTTTTTCATCTGGTGAAATTGGAATTTGATCATCTTCGGAAATTCCTTCACAGGAACAAAAAATTGCCAATAGCGCCAGTACTAAAAAATTATTCTTCATGAGTAAAAATCTGATTTCGAATCAAAAAATGATTTCTTAGTTCAATGATAATTTATAAGTTGGTTGTTTTCAAGGATTTTTTTTCAAAATATTGATAATCAGTGGGATTATTTTCTTAGGGGAAACCCCAAGAATGCTATGAGATCTAACGCCCCATGCTTGCCCCGCTATTGCCAAACGTACTTAGCAAAGGAGAAATAGTGGGAATCATTCGGCGTGTGTTAATATGAAACATCGGACGACTCTGCTAATCATCCAAAGCGTCGGACTTCGGATTAGTGAAGCAATCAACTTGCGGGTGAGAGGCATTCACTCAGAAGAAGGTTACTTGTTCATTAAAGGAGAAAAAAACTTAAAAGACCGTAGAAACGGTCCTTTCTCCCAAATTACACCAGGAACTTCGAGCATATTATCGTGGATTTAAGCCGTCATATTGGCTTTTTGAAGGACAGGAAGGAGGACAGTACACAACTAAAAGCATCCAAAATATCTTCTGGGCATCAGTTACCAACAGCTTGGCTAATCCTTTGGCGACAGCTCATACGCTCAGACATTCCTTAGCAACTCATTACCTACAATAATTGACCAATCTACGCATGATCCGAGTCCTATTAGGACACTGCAGTAGCAACACCAAAGACGTATACAGTCATGTTTTGAAAGTTTCCAACAAAAATAGTCATCACTTAACCAAATCATCGAGTTGCTTAATTTGACAGGACAAACAGCCGCAAAAGCTGACTTTCCAGCAACGGTTCTTATACAAGCATAAAAAGCCATAACTGAAAATAAAACCCTGATAGATAATAATTTAAGAGGGGAAGTTTGTCCAACTCCGTTTTTCTTTAGAGATGCCCGCAGGAGCAGGAGAAGATGAGTCTGTTTTTACAAGGCAAAGAAAAAGGCATTACAACAGTAGGTATCTAGCTATTTGAATAAGTGTTACTAGTCCTTATATTGTCTTCTTCAAACATTAGATACCCTATTGTTACGGGCAAGCAAAACAGTACTGACATTATGCAAAGTAAATTATTTAAATAATCAAGAATATGAAAAGCAAATTTATACTATCTAGTATTATATGGATAATCTCTTTACAATGCTTTGCTCAGTGGGAATTGAAAGACACAACTGAATTTTCACCAAGACAAGGTCTGCCTAATTTCTTTGATAAGATAAATACAAAACAAGACGTTAAAATTGGATTTATAGGTGGAAGTATCACTGCGGCAAATGGTTGGCGACCTAAAATAGTATATTGGCTAGAAGAGCAATACTCCATAAATGACTTGTTCAGCTACAGTGCAGCCATTGGAGGAACTGACTCTAAATATGGAGTATTTAGAATTGATGAACATCTACTGAGTAAGTCCGATTTTGACTTGATTTTCATAGAATTTGCAGTGAATGATGGCAGTGCAAGTTCCTCTGATGTAGAAAAAAGTATGGAAGGAATGGTGCGTAAAATATGGTCAAAAAATCCATATACAGATATTTGCTTCGTTTATACAGTTAATAAAGCTTCATTATCTGCCTGTGAAAACGGTAAAATGAATATGTCTGCGACTAAACATGATTCAATAGCGTCATATTATGACATACCATCAGTTTTATTGACTCCTCAAACTTTTAATAGGATTGAATCAGATTCTGTTGTTTGGTATGACAGCGATTATGACAAAACTACTTTCTTAAACAGTTCTGGACAGTACGTTTTTACAGGAGACAAAGTTCATCCAACAGATTTCGGACACGAAGTTTATAAGAAAATTTTAGCAAAATGTTTATTGAAGATAGATAAGTTGAGAGGTGTAAAAGAACATTTTTTAAAGCCTGTATTGATTACCGGTAATTATGAAAACACAACGATGGTTAAAGGTATAGTAATACAATCAAAAAATTACGATTATGTTGATTCAACTGGACAGTTAAGCTATCTCGACAAATTTAATCCAATAGAAAATCCCTATTTTGTTTCTCAAGACACAAGCTCTACTTACCAATTTTCCTTTATAGGGAATGAAATGGGTTTAGATATATTAGTAGGTCCAACAGGAGGAAGGTATATTATTGAGGTCGATGGAGTAAAAAATGAGTTTGCTAACTGGGATGGTTATTGTTCTTATTATAGAAAGCAGTCAAGATTTGTGAAATTGAATGATTTGAAGAAGCATATTGTGAAAATTTATCCCTCCTGTCAACCTTTAACTTTAGAAGAAAAAAGAAATTCATTGAATAATGAGAGTAGGAAAGCAGACTTTGACGCTAACCCTGAGAAATATGATAAAAATGAATTGATTTTTTCACATATATTTCTGAATGGAACATTGTCTGATTAATCAACTGATAATATGTCAAGGAAACACCATTGATTGGTATGGGGATTAATATTATGAAGACGGTGTTTTCTATGATGTATTTTCAATAAATTATGGTATTGACAGTTTCGCACAATTACAATTAAATGTTAATCCTTCATATCTGCTTCAGCACTATGACCCTCTAAACCAAAATTCAATACCCGACTGGTATAGCGATAGCTTGACAGAGTCAGGTAATTATCAGAAAATTTTCACATCAATAACTGGTTGAGACAGCATTCATTCTCTTCAGTTAAATGTTTCACCAATCCACACTAGTATTGAATTCAATGGATCAATAATCGATGTTGTCGTTTATCCTAACCCAACAAAAGATAGTAAGTGTGCTCCTTTCGTAAAGGAATTGCCCCTTATTGCCCAATTACCACAATTTATGAAATAAGTTCGAAAATCTTATTGCAAAATTCCGCGTAAACATATAACTGCATAATTTCCTATCTTTGAGGCTGAACCAAAAAATTTTTAAAAGCACCTAACGATAGGTATCAGCTTATTCCCTTAAGTAAGGTTACCATTAGGACCTTGTTCAATATGCTATACTTTTACGTTAGAAATCCTTATTAAACATGCCAGATACTACGACGATACAGGATGTCATTAAGGAGCTTGATGTGATTATTGATGAGAGCATCAAGACCAATAGCAGACTAGGTTTGTTTGCTTATATCTATAGACGAACTACTTTTGAGATCGCTTCCGAGATTGCTTTAGGGCACTTTGAGAACAATGCGCGCTTAGAAACTTTAGATGTGGCTTTCGCCAAATTGTATCTGGATGCTTACAGCGCCTATAAAAAAGGCGAAACTATAAGTGCTTCCTGGGCTTATGCTTTTGACCATGTTGGGGATTCATTGACAATTGTGCAACATATAATGTTAGGGATGAATGCTCATATAAACCTGGACCTTGCAGTGGCCACAGCAGCAACAATGTCTGGAGGAGAAATCCGTGATATAGAAAATGATTTCAATAAAGTGAATGACATCCTTTTTCAGATCACCAATGAGTTGCAAGACCGACTTAATCGTGTATCACCCTTAATGATTATTTTAGACATTATAGGGAAAAATAAAGATGAAAAGATCATAAACTTTAGCATGCGTAAAGCGCGTAAACATTCTTGGAATTCGGCAAAACTTCTATGGTCATTAGGCGAAACCCATAGTGGAGATACCAGAAATAAGATTGACTATTTTGTCCTTAAGTTAAGCGAACACATTCAATCCCCCAAGTCAATAGGGATTAGAATTTTACTCAAGTTGATTCAAAAATTTGAAACAAAAGAAGTGGGTGCCGTCATTTCTGAATTAAAAGCAGATTAGGCTAAACATTGATACAAACAATAAAACTCTCAAGGAAATCCTGCTAAAGGTTGTAGTAATTAGCCATAAAGTTTTTTACCACTTAATATTTTTAATAATAGTAATTCTACATTCAAATTTGAAATACGAAAGTAACAGTCGTTTAATTATCTAAATTTTTTTTCCTTAAATATACCTTAGGCTTTCTTTTTGTAGCTACTTCTTAAGCTGCACAGCCATAGTAAGCGCCATAAAATATAAATCTGGGGCTCTTTGAACCGAGAAAGTAAAGGTAATCTCATACAAATCAAAACTACCCTTCCCTTTCCCTTATCAAGCCCCAAAAAAGGGTTTATAGTTACGATTTAGGCTGTTTTAAATCGCCTAAACTCGAATTCAGGTTGTAAATAATTATAACGAAACTTAAGAATGTCATGAGTAGAGGATTTGTAAAAGAAGACGATCAGGAAGAAATTCCAATGGTTCCCCCTAGAGCCGACTTGCCAGAAGGAATAACGAATTACGTAACCCGGATCGGTATGGATGAACTTTTGGAAGAAAAGGAAAGGTTGATAGCGGAAAGAGAGCAGTTGGACTACAATAATGAGAAAGAAAGGAGAATTGCCTTTAATCATATCAACGCAAAATTGCGATTGCTAAATAGCCGTATAAATTCTGCCATAATAGTGGATTTGGGCAAGCAGCCTCAAAATGTTGTGCGGTTTGGAGCAATGGTAACCCTCAAAATAGGGGATGAGACTAAACTTAACAGGTATCAAATTGTAGGTGTAGATGAAGCAGATGTTTCAAAAGGGAAAATCTCCTTTATTTCGCCAATTGCAAGATTATTAATAGACAAGAAAGTTGGAGACAAAGCAATTTTGAAATTAGCCAAAGCAAATAGGGTTTTTGAAATAATAGAGATAAGCTATTAGAATATTTAAACCTAAAATAGGCAATACAATCTATAATGTGCTGAAATCACTTCAGAAGAAACCATTTTGTTTCTGGTTCTCCATAGTGGGCCATAGTTAGGGCAATAATTTAATTATTGGAAAAGTGCAGAAGGTTTTGGGATAGATCAAGGTACAATTATGAACTATCCTTGGGCCATGAGATTTTTTTAATGCAGAGATGTACTAACTGCTATGCATGATATTTCCTAAATTAAATCTATTTGCAACACTTAAGTGCGATCCCAAATAGTCTTATATTTTTTGTTTTCAACAATTCCTTAGAAATTTCAAGACAAACTTACTTGAATAATTTATCAAAATTCGGGTCATTAAAATGACTTTATTATCCCCTCTTTGGATTCAGGAATTGATTTGTTCTGGTTTAGACCGAGTTATACCTTTAGGTCTGAAATAATTTCATTGAGATTCTAAAATAAAACCGCACGATTTTTTTATAAATAAACATCATCTTATAGCATTTTTAAGTCTATCTTCGATAAAAAATAATGTCGATAGAACGAAGAGTGGAATTAGTGGAAAAGCTTTTCCATCAATTGGAGCAAGAAAGCGCTCAGTTTGAACAGGCATCAGGAATGAGCTGTGTTGCTGGTTGTGGTAAATGTTGTACTTATCCGGATATTGAAGCCTCTCCTTTAGAGTTTTTACCCTGGGCTTTTCATTTATTTTTGAATGGAGAGGCAGAAAAAACCCTTCTTCTGCTTGAAGAGGCCCATGGCCCAACCTGTCATATTTACAAGCCTTTAACCATCAATGGGCAAGGTAGGTGCAGCAGTTACAAGTACCGCGGTTTAATTTGTCGCTTGTTTGGATCTGCTGCCAATAAAGACAAATACGGAGTTTTGAGATTGGCCACTTGTAAAATTATCAAAGAAGGTCAGGCCAATAATTATAATTCTACCGTAGAGGCCATTTCTAAGGGATTGAATGTACCGATTTTTACAACGTATTACATGCAATTGAATCAGATAGATTTTCATATGGGCAACATAATTTTACCCATAAACAAAGCTCTTAAAATGGCATTGGAAGAGGTTCTGCAATATTATGCCTACAGACCTTCTCCTGAAATTAATAAAAGGGTGGTTTAACCCGAAATATGCAATAGACAATCTATTACGTGCTGAAATCGCTTTAAAATCAGCCACTTCGTTGCTGTTTTCAATTTCACCATAGCAGTGCTATGCTAAAATCTCCAAACAGCCTGATTTTCTTGCGATTGCAACACTCATCACTAATTCTATTACATAATCCGGGTTTAACCCAGATTCGCGGTAATTAACAAATATCTCATAGTATTAACTATGAGATATTTGGAGTGAAGCTAAGGTTTATAAAACACCTTAACCAACAAGTCTGGTTTATTTATTCAGCGCTGTGCGCTATATTATTTCCTAAATGATCTTGAAGATAATGGCTCTGAAGTAAGTCTTCTCCAAAGTCATTTTGTAGATCTCTCACTACAGCATGCACATGATTGGCATTGTTCTGAACATTGTCATACTCTATCAGTAATCCGGCTCCCTGTATGCTGTAATAGTGTGGATTACCAACAGCATTTATTTCTGAACCTGCCCAAGCAAAGGATATATTTCCCCAGCCTGATTTTTCAATTCTTTTCAGCATTTTCGCATGGTATTCTGCAGTATACCTGGAAAGGTAAATTCCTACAAGTTCTTTTAATAATGCGAGTTGATTGGGCTGTAGATCGCTACCCTTTACCCCTGGTTGGTCTAAGATTTTAGCCTTTCTGTCATTGGATGTGATAATGTCTGCAGGTGCCTTACCTGCGAAAATGGCTTGTTTTTTTTGAGCATCATTCAGGGAATGTAATAATTCGAAACCAACATTGGTTTCATCTGCCAATACCTGCCTGTTGATATGAGGGCCAGAAAGGATAATACCGGGATTAGACCCCATAAAGGATGGTGTGGACGAAGTAATGGATCCTTTAGCAGAGGAGAAATTTAAAGACATATGGTGTCCTTCCAATCTCCAGCCCCAGGCTTTGTCTGAAGAAGGTTGACCAAAAACACTAAAATGATAATTTAATGGATCTCTGTAGGTGTCATTTTCAGGCCGGTTTTCTACTTCCCTCAATACATTTTCGAGTTCGATAATGGCTGCTACCTTTTTTTGTCCAGCAACACCCAAAGAAGCCCTCATTAAATTTAAGGCATGTTCAGTTTGGTTTTTGTCAAAGTCGTGGAAAGTTGGGCCGTTTCTTTCCCTAGGAACAAAATGCCAGTTGAATCGTTCTGAGTGATCGAAAGGAAAACAGGCTTGTTTTTTTAATTCCGGACTTAAACTTTCTATGAAATCATTGGCAAGAGGAGAAATATCTTGGGCCTGACTGCAGAATACAATTCCTATTGTAAGTAGGAGGGCTGAGAAGGTGATTTTTATGGAATGCTTCATGAAATTGCTTTTAGCTTGGGTTTATATAAGTAAGTTGTACCAGATCAATAACTTTTGTTCCAATAGATTTTTAAATTCTTTGTTGATCGTCCTGAAGCGATAATTTCTGCTTTTCCATCTCCATCCAGGTCTGCGACTTTAAGGTCTTCGCAGGCCATGCCATTTTTATCAACCCAGTGTTTACTCCAACTGCCATCATTTTGAGGAACAAACATCTTGATCCCGAGATCTCCATCATCATTGGGCTCTCTCCAGCCAACTAATACCTGATCTGTGCCCATATTAAGCAAGTCTCCTGTGGCGAGTCCATGACCTTGCATCATTGCAGCAGTAAGAACATTGCGATTCAAGTTCTTTTTGGTAAAGGTGGAATTGTCAGTAGTATAAACAGACAAAGTTGGGCCATGAAATGGCTCAACCCCTGTGAGGAAGTGATGTCCACGAGCATCCTTACCAATGCGAATTTCGCCAAACCCGTAGTCGTTGATCAACCATCCATCATTCTCTTTGGGCTTCCAATCTCCCTCTTTGTAGGTTAAGGTTTTTACACCTTCTTTCCCAGCAATATAAAGGGTTTCAGCATTACCAACTGGAAGGGGTTCCATATTATGGGTTACATGCATGCTTTGATCTATGACCCAGTGTTTCCAATCCCGACCTTTTTTATCCTGTTTTTCATAGGCGATGACTTTAACGCCTTCACCAGCCCCTCCTTTATTACCTCGTCCATGGAGAGGAAGCATGATCAGATGAAATAAGTTATTATTGGCCTTTACCCAGCGCATTCTATGCACGGTCGGTTCATGATGAAGTTTTACCGGCTCCCAAGCTTGAGTGGGATCATCTGGTCGGATGAGATAATGAACAGACCCTGATTGTTCTTCATCTGAAGTTTCACTTGGGTTCCATTGCGCTCCTACTGCTACTTCCACCAATCCATCACCATCAATGTCCCTTGCTGCGATACAAACATTGTCATAGGGGGTAAGGTCTTTTACCATTACAAAGCGCTTCCAGTCACCATTTCTGTACCAGACAAATTCCTTTTTATCTGCCAGCAAGATATCTGGTTTACCATCCCCGTCCACATCGCCTATAGCAAGCCCGTAACCAATTTGGATATTGCTGTCAAGGACCTGGGTTAGAAAATTTGGTTCAGGTGAGTTGTTTAAAACAACAGAGGAGAATAAATAAATCAACCAGTTTATCATAGTTAAGGTTATTGGGTTATTGTACCAATAAATTTAACTAAAAAAATTATAAATGGCTAAAAACTGTACAATATGGAATTTTATGTCACTTCCTGTCCAGTTTTAAGATATAAACGTACAGCGTCTTCAATTTCTACCTTACCACTTAAAATTTCAAAAACCTGGGTACCGTCTATTCCATGATCTAGCATATGGATCAAAACGGCGGCTACATCTTTCCTAGAAATATCTCCTTTCTCATTAAAAATATTCGCTATTTTTATTTTTCCTGTAGCAGGGCCATTGGTCAATGCTCCCGGCCTAACAATGGCATAAGGAAGATTGGTAGATTTAAGGTATTCGTCAGCTGCTTTTTTAGCAAGAAGGTAATGTTGCATCGTTTCATCGGCCTTCTCAGCATTTTCAGCTCCTCTTGAGCTCAACATAATGAATTTCCTCACACCGTATTTTATCGAAAAATCCACACTTCTGATAGCCCCTTTTTTGTCTACTAAATCCGTTTTATCCTTTCCTGTTTTAGCCCCTGATCCAGCAGCGAAAATAACTTTATCCATTCCTTGGAAAGCATGGTCGAAATTTTCTTCTAAATCCGCAATAACTGTGGAAACACCTTTGTTTTTAAATTCTTCTGCTTGTGATTCTTTCCTTACCATAGCTACCGGACTGTAGTCGGGGTGCTCAGATAGGTTTTCAATAAGAATACGTCCGACATTTCCATTTGCACCAATTATCAATACTTTTTCCATAATTATTTATTTTTTATGAAAAGTGTCCAATAATTGTTCCAATACTTAACTTTTGTGGTAATTTCCTGCAAATGAGTATTTAAATCCCTCAAACTAATTCCCATTATTCTCAGGGAAAAAAGTGTTAAACAGAGCCGGAAAGGTTTTTGTAAATTACCTATGGATTACGATGACTTAATAAGAGTAAGTAAGACTTTCCTCATCGAGGGTTCTGCTTTGGCAGCTGCTTGGAGAATATCAGGAAGATTTATTTTCTTAATATTTCCTGGGGTACAAAGATCGGTGATAGCCGATAGAGCAAAAACTTTCATTTCAGATTGGGCCGCTACAATTACTTCTGGTACGGTACTCATCCCTACTGCATCTGCACCAATAGTTCGCAGGTACCGGTATTCTGCGGGGGTTTCAAGGTTTGGGCCTTGGACACCTGCATATACTCCTTTTCTCAAGGAAATATTGTTTTGCTGGGCAATTTCAGAAGCTAGCTGAATCATTTCTTTGCAATAGGCCTCGCTCATGTCAGGAAAACGATCTCCAAATTGATCCAAATTTTGCCCTCGCAATGGATTCTCAGGAAAAAGATCTATATGGTCTTCAATGACCATAATGTCTCCAATCTTAAATTCTGGGTTTAATCCCCCGGAAGCGTTGGAAAGCATTAATGTTTGAATACCTAGCATTTTCATTATCCGTATTGGGAAAGTCACTTCCTTCATAGAATAACCCTCATAATAATGAAATCGGCCTTTCATTGCCAGGATAATTTTGTTTTCAACTTTTCCTAGGATTAATTTTCCTTGGTGTGAAGTGACTGTAGCTATTGGGAAATGTGGGATCTCCTGATAGGGGATTTCGGTAATAATTTCAATATCGTGGAGTAAACCTCCCAATCCAGTCCCTAGAACTATTCCTGTATCTGGACTTTGGCTTATTTTTTCTTTTAGGTAGGCTACCGCCTGATTTATTTTTTCTAAATAAGAAATTTCGAGGTCTTTGTTCATAAGAATTTGGCAATTCCGTAATCAAGAGTAAAATATAGATTCAACTAAAATAGGTAAATTCCTCGTACTTAGTGTGGATATTGTTAGACAATCGAGTAATTCACCTTTTTGTTTTTGCCTATCTACGGATAAACTATACTGGCAAAACTTTTATGTTAGCCCAGTATTTTCATCACCTGATAGATTTTTTAATACGGATTTTGGGTTTAATCTAAAATTAAGAAACTTTCTACGCTCCTTGCTTGTAATAATAGAATTAAAATTGAGTCTTTATGATTAAAATAATAGTTGGTACCAACCGTAAAAATGCAATTTCAAAGAAAATCGCTGTGATTTATCAGGAGATTTTAGCGCAACAAGGTGGCGAGTCCGAGATTATTAACCTTACCGAATTACCGGATGATTTTGTTTTTACAGCACTATATGAACACAATGGTAAAAACAAAGCCTACAATGTCATTCATGACAAAATTAAAAGTGGGAGCAAGTTTGTTTTTATCGTTCCTGAATACAATGGCTCTTTTCCGGGAATACTAAAATCCTTTATTGATGGCATGACTTATCCCAACAGCTTTGTTTCTAAAAAGTGTGCCTTAGTTGGTATTTCTTCAGGTATCGGGGGCGGTGGCATTGCGCTTAGCCACCTTACCGACATCTTTAATTACCTTGGTATGCATGTTTTGGCCAATAAAATTAAATTGGCCAAAATAGAGGAAAATATGTCAAACGATCATGTTACCAACAGGTTGTACATGGCACTTTTGCATGAGCAGGCAAAAATGTTGATTGACTTTTAAAGGTCAATCAACATTGTCATGTAAAAACCTGTTGTTACTTATGATTTCATTGTCATCATTAAGGTTGAATTTTGAAATACTCCTTTCAGAACTGTGTTGAACTTCCTGAAGTTTGATTTTTTTCCTCATATAAGCAGGAACCTCAATTTTCTCTTTAAACTCTTCGGGAGTCTGATTCACGGATCTCATTTGTCTTAATTTCTCAAAACGATCATGGGCTCTTTTAAGGGCCTTTTCCTTGATCTGTTCGAAATAATCTACCTGATTCACAGGCTGAGTTTCAGTTTCTCTTTTTTCCGGCGAATTTTGCTCTGGTTTGTCAAATAAAGTCAAAACCTTCTTAGGTTCAGGAGAATGAAATTCAAAATCCTCTGAATCATCTTCCTCCTCTGGTTTAGTCATTCCACTTTGAGGGGTTTCCTTGGGAGTGGTGTTGCTGTATACCGTTTCTTCCTGTTTTGGTGTTTCCTGAACAGGTAAAGGAGGTTGTTGTACAGTGAAGGTTACTGATTGCCCTGTAAGTGAGGCTTCCTCTTCTTTAGAAGTTTTGCCTGATTCCAGATCAATCACTTTTTTTGATTCCTCTTCTTCTTTGTTTTTGCTGGCTTTGGCTGGTAAAGATTTTGTTTCAAAACCAGTGGCAATTACCGTTACTCGGATTGCCTTTTTAAGGTCTGGGTCTATACCTTGACCAAAAATCACATCAGCCATATCTCCAGCTCTTTCCTGGATGTATTCTGTAATTTCCACCAACTCGTCCATAGACAGTTCTTCGTCCTCTCCAGACATGATAGAAAGTAGAATTTTTTCTGCACCTTTTATATCGACATTGTTCAACAAAGGTGAAGAAATGGCTTTTTCTGCTGCTTTTATAGCTCTTCCTTCTCCTTCTTCTACTGCTGAACCCATTACTGCAGCGCCCGCATCTTTCATTACAGTCTTTACATCCTCAAAATCCACGTTGACATCTTGTGTCTCAGTGATGATTTCTGCAATGGATTTTGCCGCTGTGCTAAGAATATTATCCGCCTTACCGAAGGCTTGTCGAATAGGCAAATTACCATAAATATCCCTCAATTTATCATTAAGGATGACCAATACAGTGTCACAATTCTCTTTTAAGGATTCTATTCCTGCCTGGGCAGAAAAAGTTTTTTTCCTTCCTTCAAAAATAAATGGAGCAGTAACGATACCCACAGTAAGGATGTCCATGTCTTTTGCAATTTTAGCAATGACAGGGGCAGCTCCTGTACCAGTACCACCGCCCATACCAGCAGTGATAAATACCATTTTGGTATTGTCTTCCAGAAGTTTTCTAATATCGTCTTTGCTTTCTAATGCAGCATTTTTCCCTCTTTCAGGATTTGCACCTGCTCCTAAACCTTCTGTTAGGTGTGCTCCTATTTGGAGTTTTAAAGGTACGGGACTGCTTTTTAAAGCTTGGGAATCAGTATTGACTACCACGAATTCCACATCCTTTATTCCTTGGTTAAACATGTGGTTCACGGCATTGGAACCACCTCCTCCTACACCAATGACCTTGATGATCGATCGGTGGTTTCTTGGAATATCAAATTCATAATCTTTCATATCGCTTGACATTTTTCCTCTTTTAAATTCTTTTTTTCTATTTACCTCTGATATCAATAGTTTTCGGAGTCGTCTCCGATATCGTCAGTAATGAATCTTTTTAATTTTTTTGTTATTGAGCCGAAGATATCACTTCCACTCTGGTCCATTCGGAACCCCTTTTTCTCTACAGGACTTTTTTGACTTTCTTTTTGCCTGTAATTGTCTTCTCTATCATCCAGACCTCTAAAACCAGCTAGAACCAGTCCTACAGTGGTTGCATACATTGGGCTTTTGACATCGTCGACTTTAGATTTTCCTAAATGTTCATTAGGGTAGCCTATTCTGGTATCTAGTCCAGTTATGTATTCAAAAAGCGGGCCTACTCCGTGGAGCAAAGAACCACCACCTGTCAAAACAATACCACCGGCGAGTTTTTTGTATACCCCGCTCGTTGCTATTTCAGATTGCACCATTTCTATTATTTCTTCCATCCTTGCTTGAATGATGGAAGCAAGATTCTTAACAGAGATCTCTTTCGGTGGACGATTACGCAAACCAGGAATAGATACTATTTCATTTGGATTAGCTTCTTCTGCTATGGCCTTTCCAAATTTTGTTTTCAATAGTTCTGCCTGATGCTGCATAACCATGCAACCTTCTTTAATATCTGCAGTAATGATGTTTCCTCCAAAGGGAATTACAGCGGTATGTCGAATAATGTTGTCGTAAAATATAGCGACATCGGTAGTTCCACCACCAATATCTACCAAGCAGACGCCAGCTTCTTTATCCATATCACTTAGAACAGATAAAGAACTTGCCAAAGGCTCAAGGATCAAAGCTTTGGATTGTAGGCTAGCACGTTTTACACAACGATCAATATTGTTTATAGCAGCTGATTGGGCGGTAATGATGTGGAAATCTGCTTCCATTCTAGCGCCAGACATTCCCACAGGATCCCGGATGCCTTCCTCATAATCTACCGTATAATCTTGAGGCATTACGTGAATAATGCTATTTCCTGGAGGAACGACAATGTTTTCCATATCATTGGATAACCTACGTACGTCCTCTACAGTGATTTCATCTTCTTTTGGGTTTCTGATAATTACACCATGGTGGATGGAGCTGCGTATATGCTGGCCAGCTATACCTACAATTACTTCTCCAATATCTACATTTGACATTTCTGAAGCTTCATTTACTGCTTTAGTAATTGCATTAACAGTTTTGTCAATATTGGTAACGATGCCTCTGATTACTCCATCAGATACTGCTTTACCCATACCCAACACCTCTAGTTTTCCATATTCGTTCTTTCGACCTATAATGGCACATATTTTCGTGGTGCCAATATCCAGTCCTACAATGAGTTTTTCGTTTTCCATAGCGCTAACAATTATTCACAAATAATTTGATCCTTGTATTTTACATTTACCCGATCATAAGTGTTCCATCCTTTTTGTGGAAGGATTTTCTTATAATAGGTTTTTATTTTTCTAAACTTCATTTCAATATTTTCAGGCTTACCAAATTCAATTACCTGTTTCCCAACTTGTTGGTACATGTTGATGTCTCCATTTCTAAGTAATTCTAGGGCGCTAATTTGAGCCGTCCAGAAAGGATTTGAATTGATGTACTCGATTAACTCCAACAAGGGAGCATTGGATATTGAAAGGTCGTTTTCCTTCAATAAAGCCTCAGCCTTACTACCAGTTAGGATTAAAACCCTAGTGGTGTAATTGGATGAGGTGGGAAGTATTTTTCCAGTGGAACTGATATACCCATCTGCCGCCATTGGTCGTACTATTCTTGCTATTGGTACATGCTGATTAACTTTCACCATTAATGTTCCCTTTAAATCTTCGAACACTTCTGCTTTTTTTACAAAGGGATGTGCTTCTACTTTTTTTTCTACAGCATGGATAGAGACTTTTTCCCTTGAGGTATTGCTAAGCAATCCCGGGAATGCATTTGTCAATAATTCCGTTACTTCTTTTTCATCAACAAAGTATACATCACTCACCCCCTCTACATGGACCTCAAGTTCGGTAAGCGCACGGTTCTCCGTCTTATGCTCTGTAAAAGCAATAAAGCCAACCAATGTCATTCCTAAAACGATCATTAGGAATGATTTTTTAAGTTTCCATCCCTTATTTTTCATTCTCTTTTATCCATTTTTCAATTGGTTTTACCAAACGATCAATATCTCCAGCACCAATAGTCACTAAAACCTCTGGTGTATGTTGATCCAAATGGGACAATAATTCATCTTTTGAAACCACCCATTTATTTGTACTAGTGATTTTAGGAAGCAACATCTCGGAAGTAATACCAGCTATAGGCTGCTCTCGAGCAGGGTATATGTCTAGCAAAATAACCGAATCAGCCAAGGACAAGCTTTCTGAAAAGCCGCTGGCAAAATCTCTTGTACGCGTAAATAAATGAGGCTGAAATACCGCGGTAATTTTCTTGGCAGGATACATGGCCTTTACCGATTGTAAAAAGGCCTTGATCTCCTCTGGGTGATGCGCATAATCGTCAATGTAGGTTGTGCGCTCACTATTGTATATTTTTTCAAATCTTCTCTTTACACCTTTATAGGTGGCTATTCCATCTATTATTGCCTCTTTTGAAAGCCCATAATGAACGGCTACAGCCACTGCAGCCAGCGCGTTTTCTATATTGTGGAAGCCGGGAACTTCTAATACTAAACCATCGATTCGCTGATCCTCTGCTACATAGTCAAAGGAAAATGAGTTGGTGCCAACCTTGATGTTGTCAGCATGAATATTCCCAGAGTTTAAGCCATACTGGTAAATTTTTGAGCTCCCAATTTCCTTGTTCCTGACCTTCTCATAGGCGTTTTGATGAATAATCAATTTTCCTTTTGGATTGGTGAGCTTAATGAATGCAGCAAAACCCGATATTAATTGTTCGGCGTCTCCGTAAATATCCAAATGATCAGGATCTATGCTGGTAACTATGCTCAAGTCTGGGTGTAAGTGGAGAAAAGAACGATCAAATTCATCGGCTTCTACCACCACCACAGGGGCCTCAGTACTTCCTTCATCATGAAGGATAAGGTTGTTTTTATAATTTTGGGTAAGGCCTCCTAAAAACGCAGCGGTATTGTGTCCTGCATGTTTTAGCAAATGAGCTACCATGGAAGAAGTAGTGGTTTTACCGTGCGTGCCTGCTATTGCAACAGACTCCATGTTTCGGGTAATTAACCCCAATACTGCGGCCCTTTTTTTGATAGCAAAATCATTTGCTTCAAAATACTTGTACAAAACACTAGTCTGAGGTACGGCAGGGGTCCATACGATTAATTTGTCCGACCCGGAATTCTTAAATGGCTCAGGAATGTGGCTACTCTCATCCACATAACTTATTTGCATTCCTTCTGACTCGAGGGCTTCGGTCAGTGGTGAAGGCGTTTTGTCATATCCATATACTGGAACACCAATATGATTGAACCATCTGGCGATGGCACTCATGCCAATGCCACCTATACCTAGAAAATAGACGCTATGTAAGTTTTTTAAATTCATTGTATCAATTCTTCCATTACTTTTACAATATCCTTCGCCGCCTCAGGCTTGGCCAACTTTTTAATTGCCAATGACAATTCATTTCGTTTAGCCTGGTCAGTAAGCAAGGAATGTACCATGGGTCCTAATTTTTCTATGGCTTCCCCATCTTTAAGTATCAATGCCGCTTTTTGCGAAACATAGGCCATGGCATTTTTAGTTTGGTGGTCTTCGGCCACATTTGGAGAAGGAATAAAGATCACCGGTTTTCCTATTAGGCTTAATTCCGAAACCGATAATGCTCCGGAGCGGGATATTACTATATCTGCTGCTGCATAGGCAAGGTCCATGTCTTTGATAAATTCCAAAGGGTAAATCCCTTTGACAGCAGATGCTTTTACTTGCGCGATGGTCTTCTCATAATAGAACTTTCCTGTTTGCCACAAAACCTGGTACCCTTTAGACTCAAAATCTGCCATTGTGTGGAGAAGAGCCTGATTGAGTGTTTTGGCTCCCAAGCTTCCTCCGATGGAGAGGATTACTGGGGCTTTAGGGTCAAGTCCAAAATGGGACAAAGCCATAGCTTTTTTATCTTCAATCGAGAGAATGTCCTTTCTTACCGGGTTACCGGTGTACTTGATTTTAGCTCCCGGAAAATAACGATCCATGTCAGGATAAGCCACACAGATGGCATTTGCATTTTTTGCCAATAATTTATTTGTCAAACCAGCATAGCTGTTTTGTTCTTGTATTAAAGTTGGCAAACCTCTACGCTGAGCAGCAAATAGGACTGGTCCACTCGCGTATCCTCCGACACCAACCACCAAGTGTGGGTCAAAATTTTTGATCAATTTTTTGGCTTTTTGGAGGCTGTCCAGCAACTTAAAAGGAAAGCTTAAATTTTCAAGTGTAAGTTTTCTTTGTAATCCTGCAATTTTTAATCCTTCTATTTTGTAGCCGGCTTCAGGAACCTTTTGCATTTCCATTTTACCTTCAGCACCTACAAAAAGCACTTCACTTTCTGGATACTTTTCGTTCCAAGCTTTAGCGATAGCAATGGCAGGGTAGATATGTCCACCAGTGCCTCCACCACTAATAATGATTCGATATGTTTCTCCAGTATTATTCAATTTATTAAGCTACTTTAACTTTTCTATTGATTGATTTTTGTTCATTTACAAAGGCATCTTCATGATCCCCTCTACTAATACTTAAAATAATTCCCAAGGATATTCCAGTGAATATTAGGGAGGTTCCCCCCATACTTACCATGGGTAAGGGTAGTCCTGTGATGGGAACCATTCCAACGGCTACGCCCATATTTATCATGGCTTGTATTACCAGCGAAAAACTTAATCCTGCTGATAATAAGCCGCCAAAAGGTCGGGTGGATATTGCGACCACCCGCATGCCTCGGTAGAGTAATGCCAGGTAGAGAAATAAAACAAATCCTCCGCCGATCATACCATATTCTTCTACAATGATCGCAAAAATGAAATCGGAATAGGGGTGAGGAAGAATATTCCTTTGTTCACTATTTCCCGGGCCTTTTCCAGTAATGCCTCCTGTAGCAATAGCGATATAGGAGTGCTTGGCCTGAAAAGAGATTGCAGCAGGATCATCGTCAAAAAACTTTTCAATTCTTGCAAAGAAAACGCCGCCCCTTTGCCCCATCAATATGGCGGTAGAAAGTACCAATGCTCCTACCATGCCTACCACCAATAGGTATTTTAAAGGCACTCGACCAATAAACATAAGTAACAAGCAGGTCGCAAGTAGCATGACTGCCGTGGACATATTTGCCATGGCAATCAACAAGCAGATAATTCCAATCCAGATAATAATGGGTATAAATGTTCCTTTAATATCTGTAATCTTCCTTTGCCTTTTTGCCAGCATGCCTGCTACTGCAGATATAAGTGCTAGCTTAGCCAAATCAGAAGGTTGGAAAGCCTGGTTTATAATTGGGACAGTCAGCCACCTATTGGCTTCATTGATAGTAGATCCAAACAGGTAGGTGATCATAAGTAAAGGCACACTTACCCAAAGTGCAAATAGACTTAGTTTGGAAAAGTATTTGTAGGGAATATTATGAACTGCCCACATTACAACCAAACTGGCAAGGATCAAAGCACTGTGCTTAAATAGATAAATTTCAGTGTTGCCACCCATTTTTCTGTAAGCAAGAGAACCTGTGGCTGAATAAACAGCCAGGATACTGATAAGCGACAATAGAAGGACTATTCCCCAAATAATTAGGTCGCCTTTTAAATTGTCTTCCAGCCAGATTTTTACTTTTGTCATTAATTTATATCCTTTAAACTTATTACAGCCTCTTTGAATTGATCTCCTCTGTCTTCGTAGTTTTTGAATAAATCAAAACTTGCGCAAGCAGGGGATAATAATGCCACATCTCCCGGCTTTCCATGTGCTAATGCTAATTGTACGGCTTCCTTAATGTCTTCCGTAGTTAGAATGACTGGGATTTTTCCTGAGAAAGCCATTTTCAATTTTTCATTTTCCTTACCTAAGCAAATGAGCAACTTGACATGATCTATTACTTTGTCATACAGTAAACTGTAATCATTCCCTTTATCCACTCCTCCAGCTATCCAAATCAACGGTTCCTTAAAAGCACTAAGCGCAAAGGCTGTTGCATCTACATTGGTGCCTTTACTGTCATTGATAAACTTGATGTTATTGACATCTGCTACATGTTCCATTCTATGGGCTGCATTTACAAAGCTTTTAAGTGCAGGGCCTACTTCGCTTGTAGGAACTCCAGCCAATGCAGTAGCTAAGGTGGCAGCAAGAGAGTTAATTAAATTATGTTCCCCTTGTAGGACCATTTCACTTATCGGCCAACTCCAGTCTCCATCTGCCAATTCAAGATTTAGTTCTTTATTATAAACATAAGCTCTTGTTATAGCTTGTTTATTCAGTGCTATAGGGGCAAGGGTAGGTTTGCCTTTCATTCCTACCATGGCCTTTATGATGTTCAGATCAGATTCGTGGAAGACCAAACAGTCTTCTTCATTCATGTTATCAGTAAGTTTCATTTTGGCTGCGGCATATTTCTCGAGCTCATAATGATACCGATCCAAATGATCTGGGGTAATGTTTAATAAAACCGCGATTTTTGGTTTTAAATCTACAAATCCTTCGATTTGGAAACTGCTAACCTCCAAAATCCACCAGCTGTAATCCTTCTCTACCAACTGTAAAGCCCAACTTTGACCTACATTTCCACCTAGGCCCACATCCATTCCTGCACTTTTCATCAAGTGGTAAATCAGTAAGGTAGTGGTGGTTTTTCCATTTGTTCCGGTGATTGCGATTACCTTTCCTTTAGAAAACCTGTTGGCAAATTCTAACTCATCTATGACTTCTATTCCAGCTTCTAATAATTGTACAACCAGTGGAGCTTCAAATGAAATCCCAGGTGATTTTATGATGGTTTGAGCATCCAAAAGAAGCGGTAAACTGTGTTGCCCTTCTTCAAATGCAATGTTTTTATCTAGGAAAATGCTTTTTCTCTTCTCATTAATCTTTCCCGCATCAGACACAAAAACCCTATGCCCATGCTTATGGGCTAACAAAGCAGCGCCAAAGCCACTTTCTCCGGATCCTAAAATTACAGTCTTCTGCATTTACCTTAATTTTAATGTTGCCAAGGCCATAATGGCAAACAAGATTCCTAAAATCCAAAAGCGTACTGTAATTTTTGCTTCTGGAATATTTTTTTTCTGATAATGGTGGTGTAGAGGAGACATCAGGAATATCCTTCTTCCTTCACCGTATTTTTTCTTGGTGTACTTAAAATAGCTTACCTGAAAAATGACAGACAGCAGTTCGATTAAGAAAATCCCACATAAAATGGGGAGCAATAATTCTTTCCTTAGGGTAAGGGATAGTACGGCGATTACTCCACCTATCATCAAACTCCCTGTGTCTCCCATAAACACTTGAGCAGGGTAGGAATTGTACCATAAAAACCCAACGCAAGCTCCCACAAAAGCCGAGCAGAAAATCACCAACTCACCTGAGTTAGGGATAAACATTACATTTAAATATTGGGAGAAAATGACGTTCCCGCTGATGTAGGCATAAATGGCAATAGTTAGGCCAATGATTGCGGAAGTTCCTGCCGCAAGCCCATCAATTCCATCTGTAATATTGGCCCCATTAGAAACAGCAGTAACTACAAATATTACCAATAGTATATAGAGAAAAGGGGTGAAGTTTTCCCCTAAAAAACCAAAAACAACATCATAATTAAGCTCATTGTTTTTGAGGAAGGGAATCGTTGTTTTCATGGACTTTACATCCTCAAAGGTGGGGGTAGCCACCAATCCTTCTTCAATGGATACGCTATCGTGAAATTCTCTTACTACTACATCTTCATGGAAGTAAAGGGTGGTTCCGACGATGATACCAATCCCAACTTGACCAACAATTTTAAATTTTCCAGCTAACCCTTCTTTATTCTTTCTGAACACTTTAATGTAATCATCCAAAAAGCCGATGGCACCCAACCATAGTGTGGTTACTAGCAAAAGAATGATGTAAATATTATAAATATTAGCAAAAAGCAGGGTAGGGATTACTATTGCAGCCATGATCATTACACCGCCCATTGTAGGAGTGCCTTTTTTCTCCACTTGTCCCTGAAGGCCTAATTCTCTTACAGTTTCTCCAATAGATTTTTTTCTGATCCAATCGATAATGGTTTTACCCAAAGTGATAGTGATCAATAAGGAAAACAAGGAAGCCATGCCTGCCCTGAAGGAAATATACTTAAATACTCCAGCTCCAGGGAAATCAAATGTTTGGTCGATATAGTCAAAAAGGTGGTACAGCATCTTAATCCTTAGATAATAGCTTTAAAAGTTCACTTACTATTTTTTTGTCATCAAAAGGGTGTTTTACTCCTTTTATTTCTTGGTATTTCTCATGGCCTTTGCCTGCGATAAGTACAATGTCACCCGGTTTGCAAAGGTGGCAAGCTGTAGTTATTGCAGATTTTCTATCCTCCATTGAAATGATTTTCCTTTGGTCTATTGGGCTGAGACCTTCTTCCATATCCTTAATGATGGATATAGGGTCCTCGTCTCTTGGATTGTCAGATGTTAGAATGACCTTATTGCTGAACTTACAGGCAATTTTAGCCATCATGGGCCGTTTGGTTTTGTCTCTGTTGCCACCGCAGCCTACCACAGTAACCAAAGTTTCTGTTCCGGTACGAAGTTTTTGGATGGTTTTTAAAACGTTTTCCAAAGCATCAGGGGTATGGGCATAATCGATTATGGCAGTGATACCACCTTGAACCAGAATGTCAAATCTCCCTTCTGCTCCTTTTAGCAGTGATAACTGTCTCAATACTTCTTCCTCATTCTCCCCTAGGAGTTGGGCAATGCCCAATACACCAAGAAGGTTGTAAGCATTGAATTCTCCAGTAAGTCTGAACCATACGGATTTCCCACCAAGGTCCATCTCAAGACCTTGTATGGAGTTGTCGATAATTCGGGCCTTAAAGTCTGCAGGATACTTTAAGGCAAAGGTGTAGTGTTTGGCTTTGGTGTTCTGAAGCATTACAAGGCCCCTTTTGTCATCAGCATTGACCAATGCAAAAGCCTCTTTGGGCAATTCGTCAAACAATTTTTTCTTCGCCTTTATGTAATGGTCAAAGTCACCATGATAATCCAAATGATCATGAGATAAATTTGTAAACAGAGCCCCTGTAAATTTCAATCCTGCCGTTCTTTCTTGGATTATGGCATGAGAACTGGCTTCCATAAAACAATGGGTACAGCCTGCTTCAAGCATCTTGACCAGTAGTTTATTAATTGAAATGGAATCAGGGGTAGTATGACTTGCAGGAATTATTTCCTCCTTGATTTTATTTTCTACTGTCGATAATAGCCCTGTGGAATAACCCAGTTCTGTATACAATTGATGCAATAAGGTTACGGTGGTGGTTTTTCCATTTGTACCTGTTACCGCAACAATCTTAATTTTTTCTGATGGATTCCCGTAAAAATTGGCGGCCATCAATCCCATAGCTTTAGGAGCGTTTACTACCTGAACGTAGGTGATCCCTTCTACCAGTTCTTCTGGTAAATGTTCACATACTATCGCCATAGCACCTTTAGTTATGGCTTTCTCAATATAAGCGTGTCCATCCACTTGGGTGCCAGCAATGGCAATAAACACAGCACCTTCATTGACTTCTCTACTGTCAAATGTCAGTTGACTGATTTCTACCTCCATATTTCCTTTGGTAGAAACCAATGAAACTTTGTACAATATGTCCTTTAACTGTTGGCTCAACTCAAAGATAATTTAATGATTTGTTCATTTTTATAGCTTGTTCCTTTAGATAAGGATTGGGAACTTACCCTTCCAGATCCTGAGAATTCCACTCTAAATCCTTTGTTCTCTAATATATAAATGGCATCTCTTAAGGTCATGCCCGTAACATCTGGCACCACAGGTTTTTCAACAGCATTTCCTACCCACTGTATGGATTTATTGGAAACCCTGGATTGAACCCATGTTTCATTGCCTGCATAATGATTGGAGATGCCCATGCTATTACATATCATTTGCAACTCTTCAGCTTTTCCCGCTCTTATGTAAGGGAACTCATCGTTATTGACACGTTGAAATTCACTTTTCTCTGTTTCTTTCCGTTGTATGCTCATGTCCTGGGCATAAATTTTATCAGCAATCTCTTTAAATACAGGAGCTGAGATATCCCCACCATAGGCATTGAATCCTTTGGGGCTATCAATTACCACTATGGCACTGTATTTCGGTTGATCCGCTGGAAAGTATCCTGCGAAAGAGGTATAATACTTCTGTGTGTATTTCCCGTTAATTAATTTTTGAGCAGTACCTGTTTTACCAGCAATAGCATAGGTATCGGTAGAGATATTTCTGGCAGTACCTTTTTCTACTACTCCTTGAAGCAAATCCTGGAGTTGGCGGATAGTTTTTGTAGAAGCAATGTTTTTTACTAAAGTTTCTGTTTTGAACCTTTCCTCGATGGTATTTCCTCTTGAGATTTGCTGTACAATCATTGGCTTCACCATGGTGCCTCCATTTGCGATGGCATTGTAAAAGGCCAATGTTTGTAATGGAGTAATCTTTAATTCATAACCAATGGACATCCATGGTAAAGTTGTGCCATACCAGTTTTTGTCATCAGGATGCTTGAAGTAAGGAATGCCTTCACCTTTTAACTGAAATCCTAGAGGTTTGTCTAGCTTCGCTTTTTCAATGTAATCGATGAATCGCTGAGGTTGGTGACCAAAATGTTCATCTACTAATTTTGAGATGCCGACATTTGAGGATTTTTCGAAAACATCCCGAATAGAAAGCATGCCATAACCTCCATGTTTGGCATCCCTCATGTACCTGTCATAAAATTTATAACTTCCGTTTCCAGTATCTATACTGTCATTTAAATTGATCTTACCTTCTTCAAGTAATGCCATCATGGAGAGCAATTTGAAAGTAGATCCAGGTTCTGTCAAGCCTTGTTCACCCACGGCATAATTATAGTATTCACCGTAGCCATAGGAGTTCTTGTTTTTTTCTAGATTAGCAATAGCTTTGATATGACCTGTCGCTACCTCCATCACAATCACTGATCCAAAAGCTGCATCTTTGTTGATCAATTGCCTTAATAAAACAGATTCAGCTACATCTTGTATGTTAACATCCAATGTAGTGACGATGTCAAATCCATCGGTAGGTTTGATGTCATCAGCATCGTGCAAGGGCTTCCAGCTACCTCCCACGATTTTCTGAAATAAGGCTTCACCATTTCTTCCCTGCAGGTATTCATTAAAGCTGTATTCCAAACCTGCACCATATTGGTCCTCATTTAAAAAACCGACTGTTCTTCCTGCTAAATTTTTAAATGGGCGATATCTTTTATCAATTTTCTCGAAAATCACACCACCTCCCATTCTTCCTTTTTTGAAGATGGGCCATTGAGACATTATCATTTTTTCTTGATAATTAATTTGTCTCCTATTTAATATTAAGTATTTCTTCTCTTGATTTCTGGCGTCCAGAATCATCCTTTTGTATGCGTTGGCAGATCTATCTTTATAAAAATTAGCAAGGTTTTGAGATAGTGAATCCACACTAGCTTTCCAATAAGGACTCTTATCAATAGAAGGGTCTATGGCTACTCTATAAAAAGGTAGACTTGTAGCCAATAGGCTTCCATCTGTACCATAGATGTTTCCTCTGGTAGCTTTTACTGGTCGGTATTGTAGGTTAATGTCTTCGGATAATTGGCGCCATCTATCACCATCAACCATTTGAATAAAGCCTATTCTATAAAAAATAGAACAGGCAATAAGGGTTACTGCCAAAAAGGAAAGCCTTACACGGAGCAATATGGATTTTTTTATATTCACTTTTCCAATACTATTTTCTGTGGGGGTTCCTCTATTTCAATGATGCCCAAAGGCTGAATTTTTTTTGCTACTTCAGATTGCTTACTTGCATACATGTATTCTGCTTCTAGGGTGGTTACATCTGCACGCAGATCTTCCACCTCCTGTTGAAGCGTGTCGATTTTTCTAATTGTATTTTCAGCCTTATAGTTGCTCCATATGTATACCATGGCTAAAAATGAAGCGTACAAAAGAGGGAGAACCAATTTGATTGGCACATTCTCGCCTAAAAGTGCGCTTACATCCATTTTTCGCTCTATGAAAGCAAATGGATTAAACCTGGATTTTTTTTGATCCCGGGATGATTTGATCGGTTTTTTATTTTTAAATGTGTTTACTCCCATGATCAAAGTTTTTTTGCAATCCTCAACTTGGCACTTCTTGCTCTCTTATTTGTTTCTATCTCTTCCTGGTTTGCAACTATGGGCTTTCTGCTTATAGGTTCTAGTGGTCGGATCGGATTGCCATAAAAATCTTTTTCAAGCTCACCATGAAGTTTGCCCTTGGTCATAATGTTTTTGACCATTCGGTCTTCAAGTGAATGGTAGCTCATTATTACCAACCTTCCTTCACTTTTCAACAACTTGGTACTTTGCTCCAGCATTTCTTCTAAAGCAGCCATTTCCTGATTTACTTCGATTCTTAGCGCTTGAAATACCTGGGCACTATATTTTGCATATTTGCCTCGTGGCGCATATTTGTCAAGAAGATTTTTGAAATCTGGAATGGATTCAAAAGGGATGTTAGCCCTGGTAGAGACGATGGCTCTTGCTAGGGTTTTGGCATTCCTTATTTCTCCATAAATACCAAAAATCTTATGGAGCGCTTCTTCTTCGTAAGTGTTCAATATAGTAGCTGCAGAAACATCTCCTGATTGACTCATTCGCATGTCCAGCTTTCCTTCAAATCTAGTAGAAAAGCCTCTTGAAGGCTCGTCAATCTGGTGTGAAGAAACGCCTAAATCGGCAAGGATGCCATCTACTTTTTCTACACCGTATATCTTCAGGTATCTGCGTAAATCCCGGAAATTGGCCATGACGAAAGTGAATTTTTCATCGTCAGGGGCATTTTTCTCTGCATCAGGGTCCTGATCAAAACCATACAAGTGTCCCTTGTCTAATTTTTTTAGAATTTCACGAGAGTGCCCACCTCCTCCAAAGGTCAAATCGATATAGGTGCCGTTAGGGTCTATATTTAAACCTGACAGGCACTCTTCGAGCATTACGGGAATATGGTAGGCTATATTATGCACTTTTACCTAAGAATTTTTTGTTTAAATCACTGAATCTTTTTTCTTCTTTACTCATGAATGCTTCATAGCATTCCGGGTTCCAAATTTCAATTTTTGTACCTATACCTATCACAATGACTTCTCTTTCTAATTGGGCATGACGTAGCATGGTTTTGCTAATCACAAACCTGCCAGTAGCATCTAAATCTACTGGGGATTCCCTCCTGAAAAAGGACCTTTTGAAAAACCTTACATCATCATCTGTATCATCTAGGCTGGCCAATTTGCTATGGTCTTTTTTAACTTCAACCATCGGTATCAATTCCAGACATGGCTCCAAACCTTTGCGCAGCATCATTTCCTGACCCAAGGATTCAGGTAATAACGCCTTCATTTTTGAAGGCAATACCAACCTGCCCTTGGCATCCAATTTACACTCAAATTCACCGGTGAATGATGCCATACCTGTTCTTCCTGCTTACTGATTACAAAAGTAGTAAATAGCTAAACACTTTTTACCACTTTGCCCCACTTTTTACCACATTGCTATAAAAGTATCCAAATCTAACTAGAATCACAATTATTTTTAAAAAAATAAACGGATGGCTGCAGGGCTTACAACGGGCTATGAATCAGCAGGTAATCATCAGTAAATATACGATTTTATGAGTTTAAAGCCAGATTTTGGGGGTGTACTTGCCCTAAAAAAAAGTTGAATATCTGGTGTGTTGTATTAGTGGGGAAAATTCCCTTAAATTCCCAGTGTTTGCCTATTAATGTAGGATTTAAGGCTATTTTTTTCTTTCGATGGTGTAAGTTACCAAGGTTTCCAAAGAATTTTTAAAAGGGGATTCCGGGAAGTTTTCTAGTAAGGATAATGCTTCTTGGTAATAATTGTTCATTATTTTTTGAGCGTATTCCAGTCCACCAGATTTTTTAACAAAATCTATAATTTCATTGATGGTGCCTTTATTCTCACTTTTATTCCGGATCTTAAAAATGATTTTTTTCCTATCTACCCAGCTTGCATTTTGGAGTGCATAGATGAGTGGAAGTGTCATTTTTTTCTCTTTGATATCAATCCCTACAGGTTTACCGACAACGTCTTCTCCATAATCAAAAAGGTCATCTTTGATTTGAAAGGCCATTCCCACTTTTTCGCCAAAGAGTCTCATTTTCTCAATATTTTCCTCACTGGATCCAGCGGTAGCAGCTCCTACAGCACAGCATGAAGCTATCAGGCTTGCTGTTTTTTGTCGGATAATTGTATAATACACTTCTTCGGTAATGTCCAGTTTACGGGCCTTGGAGATTTGTAAAAGTTCACCTTCGCTCATTTCCTGTACGGCATTGGAAACGATTTTAAGTAGTTCAAAATCACCATTGTCCACACTAAGTAGCAGGCCTCTGGAGAGTAAATAATCTCCCACGAGGACAGCAATTTTATTCTTCCACAGGGCATTGATAGAGAAAAATCCCCGCCTGTAGTTGGCATCATCCACCACATCATCATGCACGAGTGTGGCCGTGTGCAATAATTCTATTAAAGCCGCTCCTCTGTAGGTTGATTCTGAAATATTGCCACTTACTCCTGCAGTTAAAAAGACAAACATCGGACGCATTTGCTTTCCTTTTCTACGGACAATATATTGGGTAATATGGTCCAATAATTTCACCTTGCTCTGCATAAAAGAGCGGAACTTCTTTTCGAAATCAGCCATCTCAGTGGCTATCGGGGCCTGTATCTGCTTTAAATCTTGGTTCATTTGAGCTTTAGATGGTGCAATAATACAATCTATTCCACCATTGACAAAACCACCCAATTGATAATTCTGTTTAATGAATTTTATTTTTGGTTATCTTTGATCAACTAAACTACATAAACTTGACCGACGACTATATCAAACACCAGTATGAGCCAATCCTTCCCAAGAAGGATGAATGGCCTGTGGTAAAGCTAAGTAAGAGCCGTAAAGAATTTATTCAACAGGTGGTGGAGTCGAGTGTTGACAATATTAAAGGGCTTACTGGCAATCAGTTACAGGCGCTTAAGGAGGAGTTGGAAATCACCCTCTTTAGAGAGAGAATGCGGATCAAACAAAATCCATGGGTGGTTGACCCTGATGATGAGAAGAACTTTTGGGCCGCTGTAAAAACATCACTATTGGAAATGGATGCGGACCAGCAAATAGATGATGAAAAAAAGAAACAACAATACTTTGAAGTTTTAACAAGAATTACCCGAAGGTATGCTGAGGAAATAGCGAGTAATTTTAAACACAGTCATTACAAGATGACACGAAGGATTGTATCCTTTGGCTTTTCTCGATTGCTAAATACTTCTAGGGTTAAAGGATTCAGGTCTATTTTCAGTAACCAATACAGGCTTCAGGATAAAATTCAAATTATTGGTGAAACCGATCAGATAAGGGATTTGGCCTCCAAAGGAACCATCGTGATGGTGCCAACTCATTTTAGTAATTTGGACAGTATACTGATAGGCTGGACCATAAGTACTTTGGGTTTACCCCCTTTTATTTATGGGGCAGGACTAAACCTATTTAATATTCAGATTTTCGCTTATTTTATGAATGCCTTGGGTGCTTATAAAGTGGATAGGCGAAAAAAAAATCAGGTTTATTTAGAAACACTAAAGACCTACTCCAGAGAAGCTATTCAGTTTGGTTGCCACAGCCTTTTTTTCCCGGGAGGTACACGTTCCCGTAGTGGAAGCATAGAGTCCAAGCTAAAACTTGGCTTGTTAAGTACAGCCATTGAAGCACAAAGGGCCAATTTTCAATCTGGAAACAAGGAATTTGGTAAGGTGTTTATCGTTCCGGTAACTATCAATTACCATTTTGTACTCGAAGCACCAAGCTTAATTAAGGAACACTTAAACCATACCGGACAAGAACGCTATTACAGTGAGTCTGACGAATTCTCTACTTCTTATAAAATCTCAAAATTTTTAGTGAAATTTTTCACTAAAGGGTCTGACATTTCTGTGTCCATTGGCAAGGCCATGGATATCATGGGTAATTATGTGGACTCAGAAGGGAAAAGTAGGGATGCCCATGGGAGAAGCATTGATTGCAAGGATTACTTTATGGTAGATGGCAAAGTAAATGTAGATTTGCAGCGAGAGGAGGAATACAGTAAAAAGTTGGGCAAAAGAATCGTGGAGGAGTTCCACAAAATCAATAGAGTATTTAGCAGTCACCTGGTTGCCTATACAGCGTTCAGGTTACTCAAAAAGGAGAACAATAAATTGGATCTTTTTAGCTTGCTTAGACTTCCAGAAGAGGATCTTTACTTGCCTTATGAAACCTTCAAAGAAGCCTGTGGGCAGGTTTTGGCTAGGATTCATCAACTAAGAGAGGAAGGAGCTGTCCACATGGCCCCACACCTGAATGTGGGGCTTGAGGAGATCATACAACATGGCCTGCAAAATGTAGGGATGTACCATGCCAAAAGACCGCTCAAAAGAAATGAGGAAGGAAATATCGTAACCGAAGACATAAGATTATTGTATTATTATCATAACAGACTTGATGGATATGAATTGGAGAAAATCATCTGAAAATAAACCGATTGGGGTAATTGGGATCGGTAGTTTCGGAACGGCTATTTCCAATTTACTGGCTGAAAAAAACAATGTGTTGGTATATGCTAGGGATGAAGCGGTAGTCGAAGCCATCAATAAAACCCATATGGTCAAAAACCGAAAGTTGGCCCCAAGTATAAGGGCGACCACTGATCCGGAGATGGTATGTGATTCTTGCAATGTCATGTTTCCAATGATCCCCTCATCCGCGTTTCGAGAAGTAATGATAAGGTTTGCTCCCTATCTACATCCTTATCATTTTTTAATTCATGGGACCAAAGGACTGTCTCTCAATCTGCCAGAGGGTAAGGATCTGGGGAATATCAAAAAAATAAGACGTAAAAATATTTGTACCATGAGCGAAGTGATCATGGAAGAAACGGTAGTGGAAAGAATAGGATGCTTGGCAGGCCCAAATTTGGCCAAGGAGCTTTTAGAAAACCAACCTGGGGCCACAGTGATCGCAAGTAGGTACAATGAGGTAATTCGAGAAGGACAGCAGCTTTTGCGTTCCGATAATTTTCAAGTTTATGGAAATTCTGACATTATCGGTGTTGAGCTTTCAGGCGTGTTGAAAAATATCATAGCCATTGCCTCTGGTGCCTTGTCAGGACTTGGACTTGGCGACAATGCCAAAGGTCTTTTGATCTCAAGGGGAATGGTAGAACTGGTTTACCTAGGCAAAGCCATGGGAGGTAGCACCAAATCCTTTTTAGGACTAGCAGGCGTAGGAGACCTTGTGACCACCTGTAATTCCACACTCTCTAGAAATTACACTTTGGGATTTAGGCTGGCCAAAGGAGAAAAACTTACCGATATAGTGGCAGATATGGAAGAAGTGGCTGAGGGGGTAAATACTGTTAAATTGATAAAGTTGTTTTTAGAGTCTACAGATTTACGAGCCCCCATCACAGAAAACCTTTATAAGGTCTTGTTTGAAGATTTAAAAGTGGAGGCAGCCCTTCAATACTTGATGAAGTTCCCAATCTATACCGATATCGATTTTTTTGATTAGTGACTTTGTTGCTCGTTTTTTAAATCGATTCAAGGATTTGACCAACTGTTCTTTATGGCTATTAGTAGGGATAAAAAAGGGAAGTGGTATTAGGAGATTGTGTGAGTTGATGGATTCAGGGCTTAATAAGATGACCACGGTTTTAGAATGATGGATGTATTTGATAAAAACAGCTAGGTATGAGTAAGGTGTTAATTTTTGGAGGAACTGGATTTATAGGCTTAAGTCTTGCAAATCATTTAAAAGAAAAAGGATTAGTCCCTATTTTAATTGCTAGGCATAAACCTGATCCATCTATTAAACATGAATTTCGAGAATGGGATGCCGTTTCGTTGGAGGAATGGGTTGAGGACTTAAACAATGCCAAGGCAATTGTAAATCTGACAGGTAAAACTGTTGACTGCATCAAAACTCCGGAAAACTGTGATGTGATTCTTAGGTCAAGAGTAGATTCTACAAAAATTATCGGAGAGGCAATTAGAAAAACTGAACACCCACCTAAGGTTTGGGTACAAATGTCCACGGCACATATCTATGGTGATCCACCTTCTCAGGTGTGCACAGAATCTTCATCCACAGGGTATGGACTGGCCCCGTTTGTTGGTAAAGCTTGGGAAAAGGCTTTTTTACATGCATTACCAAAGAATATAAGAGGTGTTAGGCTACGTACAAGCTTTGTTATTGGTAGAAATGGTGGTGCATTAAAAAGTCTAAAGCAGATTGCCATGTTGGGATTAGGAGGGAAAGTTGGAACTGGCAAGCAGGGGATGAGTTGGATTCATGAGTATGATATGAACGAATTGATTTACCAATCAATTTCTAATGAAAAATATACAGGAATGTATATCGCAAGCGCTCCAAACCCAGTGTCCAATACTGAATTTATGAAGCTATTGCGGAAAAAGCTAGGCCTGCCAATCGGATTATCAGCACCTGAATTTATGGTTAGGCTTGGAGCGAAATTGATTTTCAAAACAGATCCCGAACTCGCCCTTTATGGGAGGTATGTCAAATCAGAAAAACTTCAATCCGAAGGTTTTATTTTTAAATTTCCAGAACTAGAAAAAGCACTAAACGACTTGTTGTAACTAGAAGAGCTTGGAACATGGAAATGTTCTCTATTATGCAGAGGGTTCAGTTAATTCTTTTGGTTATATTTGTTTGTGCTGCTAAGCCGTTGGTCTGAACAGTTTTTTCCATTAAATTTAACCGGATGATTTTGCGTTTGAATACCCTCGTTATTGTTGGGCTACTTGCTTTATGTTTTTCTTGTGTTGAAAAAGAGCAGCAGCCCTTTAGTTTTGTACAGTTGTGTGATACACAGCTAGGAATGGGTGGTTATGAGCATGACATTATGACATTCAAGCAGGCAATTGTACAGATAAATGAGCTCAATCCTGACTTCGCCGTAATCTGCGGTGATCTGGTTCACAATGCAACTGACAGTTCCTATTCAGATTTTCTGGAAATTATGGAGACACTAAAAGTGCCCTGCCATTTGGCACCCGGAAATCATGATGTTGGAAACGTGCCCAATGATACAACACTAAGTTTTTACAGAAAAACCATAGGGAAGGATTATTTCGATTTTCAAAACAAAGGATATTCGTTTATTGTGACCAATACCCAATTATGGAAAGTCGATATAGGGGATGAATCAGCTAAACAGGACCAATGGTTTGAAGAGACCCTTAAAATTCAGGAAGCTAAAGAGCTTCCCATATTCGTTATTGGGCACTATCCTATTTTCCTGGATAATCCGGAGGAAGAAGAGAAATATTACAATATACCTCCAGTTAAACGCAAATGGATTTTAGATTTGTTTAAAAGCAATAATGTTTTGGCGTATTTGTCTGGACATACGCATAAATTGTTGGTTAACAATTATGAAAACATTCAGTTTGTAAGTGGTGAAACTACCAGTAAGAATTTCGACGAAAGACCTTATGGATTTAGGCTTTGGGATGTTTCTTCCGACACTATTCAACATCAATTCGTTCCTTTAAACCTCCCGGAGGAAAAGTAAAGATTTGCAGTAAAAAAGGTTAATCAATCAAATAAGAGACCATATAAGAATAAGAGGGGGTGTCAATTTCCCCATCTTATTGATATTTAAGGAGTATTCATCTATTTAATCAAGAAAGGCCACTATGAGCACAACCCAATACCAGCTTGTTTTTAAAATAGATGTCAATCATGCCTATTTTAATGGAGGAGAGGAGCCTGACCTATATTTTAATCCTTCCGTTTCTTCCAACCAATCCTTTGAAAGGTTGAATTTTGTAGTAAATGGAAGGAAGGGCGGCATGGATTTATTTGCCGGATCTCCCTTTCCATTGGTAGACTATTTAAAGACAATAGTTCTTGAAACTGGGATTGAGTTCTTTGATTTTGACATTCTTAGCAAGGATACTTCCTTCACTACTTATACTGACTTTCCTATAGACGGCTTAGGCTTGTTAAAGTATTCAAGTGATGATAAATTGAACCATACCGAAAATGAAATGACTGTTCTTCACCCTATATTTGAGAGTGATCTAGATGCTTCTGCAATAGGGATGGTACGTGTCAGTTTGAAAGACTTAATAGCAACTTTAGATGCTGGGAGAATTGTTCATTTTAATATCAACTTCAATTCAAGATCAATCCAATGGCAATATCATATAATAAATTATAGGGGACTTCCCTTAACGGACATTTCCATTGCTAGTGATTCTGGCATTCAATTTAGTGGACCAACTGAAGTAGTTCTTGAAAATAATCAAACCGCACAGCAATTTGATAGCAATGTTTTAATTCCATTTAGGCAAAATCCTGAACATTCATTTGATTTATTAATGGGAGGAAAAATAATTGTCAAGGGCTTACCTAGTCCAAGTCCTTTAGGTGTTTATCCACTAGAAACTGACTCTGAGAAGATAATGATCGCTGCTATGTACGTTAATGTATAGAAATAACTATCCCAAAGGAAGCTTAATTGTGCAGCTGGACCTTTCTAGTCTTAAATTTTTTATCAATAAGTTTTTTCCGTATTTAGCTTAGGGTAGCTTTTCTTCGAAAAATCACGATAAACTCAAATTACCTCACTAAGTTTCTTCTAGCCCTAAAACGTAAGCGGCATCAACTGAAATTCGATCAAGCGTGTTTTTCTTTATAAATTGGCTTTGGTTGGTTTGTTGGACTTGATCTCTTTTACAAAAATAACTATGGATTGCCCTTCTTGGTTGGGAGGTATGGTTGGTGGTGCCGCCGTGCCAGGTGTGGGAATTGAAAATGACTACAGAACCTGCTTCTGCTACTATTATTTTCTCATCGGGATGTGAATTCATTGGGTCATTCATGGCCTCGGCGGGTAATTTGGATTGTAAATGAGTGCCTGGAACTACTCTGGTTGCACCATTTTCCTTATAAAAGTCATCCAATAACCAGATCGAATTACAAACCATATAATTCATGTTTTGAATGGATTCGGGCCAATCCACATGTAGTTTTTGTAAGCCTGCACCAGGGAGTGCTGCTCTATAATTGAGTGAAGAAAGCTTGAACTGGTCACCAAGAACCAGGCTGATGGCTGCCAATACTTTGGGCTGAGTATAGAAGATGTCAAAGGCAGCGCCTTTGTTTACCAGGTCACCTAATCTTGTGGCTCCTGACTCCTTTGGATGCCGGATACTGGGAGATTGCATCAATTCCGACCCGGCATTTTCACCCTCTTCTTCAAGTATTTCGTTTATACGAAGCCTTATATTATGTAGGCTCTCATCTGAAAGTAACTTACCAAGGTTAAGGTATCCGTTTTTTCTTAAAAATTGTTGTTCCTCTTTCGAAAGCAAATCTGAAGAAACGCCCATTTTTTGGAGATGTTCATTCATAGTCTTTTGGGTTTTATTGGTTTTACGAATCAATCAAAGCAATATTTATTCAAGTTTCTCCAATCTTTTCAATAGTGGAGGGTGTGAATAATTGATAAACACATATAGAGGGTGTGGATGGATGTCTGAAAGTGTTTTTACCGAAAGGGTTTTCAATGCAGTAGCAAGGGGAGGACCGCTGTAAGTGGTTTTCGCAAAATTATCTGCCTCAAATTCATTTTTCCGACTCAAATAATTCATTCCAATTCCTATAATCATAGATATAGGCGTAAATAACATGGAAAAACCAATAATATTGAGGTGTACTGCCATTTGACTCCCCCCAAGTGCCAAACTCAAAGGTTCGCTGAATACAAATAGTGAGAGGATATAAAGAATTAATCCTGCTTGAATAACTCCTGCCACCAGTCCGGATTTTATATGACCTTTTTTATAATGACCGATTTCATGGGCCAATACGGCTACCAGTTCTTCCTGCTTATGCTGGGCTATTAAAGTGTCGAAAAGCACTACTTTCTTTCTTTTGCCAAAACCGGAAAAAAATGCGTTGGCTTTTGAAGAACGTTTACTGCCATCCATTACAAATACATTTTTCAATGAGAAGCCCACTGAGTTGGAGTAAGAAGTAATGGCCTCTTTCAATTCACCATCTTCTAATGGAGTAAGTTTATTGAATAAAGGCAGAATCAAGCCGGTATAAAATAAGTTGGCCAAAAGCATAAATAGAGAGGCTACGATCCAGAAAATCCACCAGAAATCCTGACCCAATTCAAGGATGAGCCAAAGTAGAGTTGCAAGTAAGCCCCCTCCAATAATGATGGAAAGGAGATAGCCCTTTAACTTATCCATGAAAAATGTTTTTACGGAACTGGTATTGAAGCCAAAGTCATTTTCTATTTTAAATGTTTGGTAATAGTCAAATGGAATAGAAAAGATATCTGAGCCTATGAAAACAATTCCAAAATAACAAAGTGTGAGTAATATTGGGTTTTGAATGTACTGCCTGAGCCACTCGTCCAACCATCCGAATAGGCCAAACCCGATCAATAATAAGGTAATTACAAATGTAAGGGTGCCCGTAATCAAGCCAAATTGGTAGCCTGCTTTCTGATAGGCTTTGGCTTCTTTTAATTTGTCAGCATCAAGGTAGCCTAGAAGGGTAGAGGGTATTGCCTCGGTTTTTTTGTTGACATTGAGGTAGTTTATGATTTTTTCAAATACATAATTAAAACTTACTACCAGAAGCAGTAGGTACTTGATTGTCTCTTGGTCCATGGTACAAAATTATTAAAATTTAGGACATGGCAGAATGGTGTCTCTTTTTCTTGGAGCGCCAGGGTTTTTTGGAGGGAAAATATAGGAAAGACTGATTTCATGTGCACCACCGGACTGAATGCCTAGCTTAGATACAGTATAGTCAAAGCTATACCCAATATTTAGCCCTGTAGGCAAATTAAATCCGACCATTAGAACTACAGCATCCCTGTTGCTTTGTTTTTCTACAGGCTTATATGGAAGTCCTCTATACCAAAAGCCAAGCACAATTGGTTCAAAATAAAAGTACCCACCAAGGTCAAGTTGCTCAAATGGGCCCTGTCGTTTATAATTGATGGTTGGGGTAAAATACCTCTCTTTGTAGGTATGTGTAAAATCATTTCTAGGCGAGCCTCTTCCTAATGAAATTCGGTAGCCGGTGTGAATGGAGTACTTAACAGGTAATCGGCTGAAACTCTCGTCCAAAAAACTTTGATTGGGTTGATTTATATGGTGGGTAGAAAGACCAAACCAAAAATTATCAGTAAATACAAGCCCTCCAAACGAAACTGAGAAAAAATTTACCGGATCGCCAAGTCCAGGGATGTCATTTCCAGGTAGAATAGGGCCAAATGGGTCGGCAGGGTTTATTTGATTGGCAAAGACGAGGTTTTCATAAAAGCCTACGTCCCGGCGCATATAGCTTGCCTGAAAACCTGGTTTGAAATACAAGTTGTCTGCTAGTTTAAGCTCATAAGATAAAATACCGGAAATATGGGTAGACTGCAGCCCTGAAACTCCTTCTGTGTCATTTGTAACCAAAAAGCCAACACCTAGGTTGTAATCTTCCACATAGGTGTCTCCATAAGCAGAGAAAGTAGAGAAATTGGCTTCCAGCCCCGGCCATTGGTTCCGGTAATTCACACCAACTCTGGTAGCAAGTTCTGCACCTGCAAAGGCAGGGTTAAGGTAGAGTGGAGCAGCATAGTATTGGCTATATTGAGGATCCTGACCATAGGCATGAAATCCAGTGGTCAATAGCACTATGGTTAAAAAAACTGTATTTATTTGTGCCTGAAACAAAGATTTATTCGTTTATTGAATACCAAACAGTTTATAAACGTATAGCAATTGTAAACTGTATGCAAAGTTGCGCCTAATTTATGAAATCTAACCATTTTAAAAGCATATTTAAATTTATTATTAAATTAGTATTTATATTTTGTTGTATAAGTACTCCCATAACACTTTATTCTCAAGGCTTTAATAACAATGAGTGGATCTTTGGATATTGTGAAGGAGGGGATAATAATTACATCTCTTTCGGTAAGGATGGTAAAGCCAAGGTTGAAAGCCTTTCTGGGGATATTACACTAGGAAAAGCCAATACGGCCATGGCCATTGATCCTATAACTGGAGAAATATTGTTTTATACGGATGGGGCATTGGTTTACAATTATCTCAATGATGCCATGCAGGGTGTTGTAGGTGAGCTGGGAGGAGTAGAAACAGCCCGGCAATCCGTAGCTATATCGGCACTTGATTATGATCCTAGCCCTGGTGGATCCAGAGATTTTTATATTTTCTACATCGATCCGGCTGGTCAGCTTCAATACAGTCTGGTGGACATGAACGATCAGGGTGGAGCACCTTCTAATCAACCAGCGGCAGGTGCTGTGTCACAAGGTGGCACAGTGGGGGATGCCCAAGGAGCAATTTTAGCTGTCAAATCCGGTAGTTCACCTGATTATATTGTCAGCTATGACAATGGTAATCTTACAGCCAAAAGGCTGGAGGATCAGCCGGGCCAGTTCACAGCAGCAGATACATTATCCTTAGGATCAGCATCGCAGACAATGCTTTTTGATGAAGATGCTGGTGTATTGTATATAGTTCCCAACAATCCGGGAGAAGACTTATTAGTGGTTCCTTTTGATGCTGATTCAGGTTTGTTTGGGACGCCGGAAGCCTTGCGAGGTACTGGTGGTACTGAATTAATTACAGGTTTGGCCATCTCTCCAGATGGAGATTTTCTGTATTATTCACAAGGCGATGAATTGAAAAGGTTTTTTATAAGTGAAGAGGAGATTGCTCCAGAGATTCCTGCTAGCCAAATTCCTGATTCTACTGCTGTTTCATTACCCCTTACCGCTGAAATTTTTAAGATTTATGATGTTAAATCAGGCCCTGATGGACAGCTCTATTATATTTATGAAGAGGTAGAGGGTGGACCTCAGTATGTTGGCAGAGTAAGCAATCCTGATGAATGGACAATGATAGGATTGCTTATTGAGGAACTTCCTTTTAATGGGAGTGATTTTTGTGGAACTGTTTTCCCTCAATTTTCACCAAATATAGATTTGGGACCAGTGGTGGATTTCACCTGGGAACCGGAGATGCCTTGCATGAATACTTCTATTCAATTGACAAGCGAAGTTACCCCGTTGAATTACCGGCCAGTAAGTTTTGAGTGGGAAATTTTGCCACCCCTTACGGATGAAGATGGAGAAGAGATTGAAATGGACCTTTCAGTTGAACACTTGTTATTGCCACAGGAAGCTACTTCCGAACAACAAGTGACCGTAAGTCTTACCGTTACCTATGCCAACGGGGAAACTGGGAATGTGACCAAAAGCATTTCCTTAACAGAAAATAATTTGACGGCACAGTTCAGTCCCTCAGATACCACCCTTTGTGAGCCATCGTGTATTGATTTGATGCCATTGTTAGAGGCGCAAAGTGAAGGTGAAGACGGAGGTCAAGGTGGGCAACAAGGAGGCGGAGGTCTTGGAGGTGGCACAGGTGGTCAAGGGCAGGGAGAAACGAATTATGAATATTTCTGGTCCAATAAAAGAGATGAAGGATGGGGACCGGAAGCGCCTAATGAAGTTTGCGAACCAGGTTATTACTGGGTTTTGGTAAGAGAACAAGGATCTACTTGTTATGCTTATGCAGGAATAAGAATAAAAATTTGGGACATTGAGGACCAAAGCAATAATATCTGGTATTTTGGTGATGGCGCAGGTTTGGATTTCAATAGAGATCCAGATGATCCAAATGCATCAACTCCGAGGCCTATTGAAACCCCACACCCGCAGGATATTCCAGCAGGTGTGACTACCGTTTCAGACCAAACAGGGCAAGTTCTGTTTTATACGGATGGACAAACCGTTTGGGACCTTAATGGTGATCCAATGCAAAATGGCGAAGACATTGGCGGGGACAACCTTTCTAGCAGTAGTGTATTGGCCGTTCCCATCGCAACAGATGAGACCCTTTATTACTTATTTACTACTCAATTGGGAGCAGGAGGTCAGAATGAAGTAAGGTATTCTCTGGTAGATATTAAAGGTGATAACCCTGATGGTATAGGAAATGTAGTCACCAAGGACAACCTTTTATTTAGTCCCAGTACCCAACATTCTGCAGCTTTTAATTCTGGAGATACCATCTGGGTAGCTTTTCATGAAAAAGGGAACAATACTTACCGCTTATATCCCGTGAATGATGATGGCATAGCCCAGCCAGTTTTTAATTCGGTTGGTAGTAATTTTGATTTTGGGGATGGTTCAGGTACCATGAAGTTTTCCTCTGATGGGGAGAAGGTGGCAGTCACCTTTAAGGAAGGTGGATCCAATAAGCTTGAAATCTTCGATTTCGACCAGGAAACTGGAGAAATGACACCTTATGCCTTACTTGATTTGGGTACTGAGGGAGATATTTATGGATTGGAGTTTTCGGATGATACCAATAGGGTTTTTGTATCCTATACCAATGGAGGTCCGGGTATTGAAGAATACTATATACAAGGTTTCGAAGAAACAGATAACAGTGATCCGGAAAATCCTGTTACGACAGTCTGTCCTGATTGTTTTGAGGAAGCTAAATTTCAGACCGAAATAGAAAGTTGCATCTTATCTAGTAAAGCGGTGATTTCGGGTACTGAAAGTTTGCCCTTAGGCGCATTGCAGATTGGTCCGGATGGGCAGATTTATTCTGCGGTAGTAGGATCCAACCAAATAGGTCAAGTTCAGGTTGGTGGAGCCTGTAACCCCTCGACCTTTACCCAACAGGGCGTAGCACCAATGCCGGGTACAACAAATTTAGGATTGCCCTCATTTGTCCAAAACTCAGGAAGTTCCATTCCAGACCCAAGTCTCGATGGGCCAGATAGGCTTTGTCTGGGGAATGATATTGGAGCCAGAGGAGTTTTTGAAGGTGGTGGTGAGCCAGATATTGATATTTATAATTGGACAATATTTGATGCCGAAGGAGAGGTGGTTGATGAGTTTTTGAATGGAGGAGAAGATTTTCAAGAGTTGGAATATTTCTTTCAGGAAACAGGTGTTTTTACTGTACAATTGCAGGTAGATAGGTGTGGAGCACCTTGGGAAGAAGTGTTTACCCATGAAGTAGAAGTTGTTCCTTCCCCTGTAATCACGCTGCCTTCTGAAATATCTCTTTGCGGAGAGGAAATAACATTGGTAGCGGTTGATCCTGATGATTCAAGAATTGGTGAATATATATTCCGTTGGGTAAATGCAGCAGGAATAGTGGTAGGAAATAGTAATGAGTTGACGGTCACTGAAGAGAGTATTTATACAGTGCTTGTAGCCTATGATATTCCTGAAGAATTCAGAGATGAGGATGAAGAATATCAGACTTGTCCCGTCAGTCAATCGGTTTTTGTAGGTCCACCCTTTGAGTTTACCATTGATCAGTCAGCAGCCGCTGTCTGCTATGGTGACTCCGTGAGCTTTTCTCCGGATACACCAGTATCGGGGACTTGGTCCATACGGTTGGGGACAGAGGCTGAATATAGTGTTATCGGAGAAACGCAAGAGCTGAGCTTGAATACAGGAGACCTGGAAGGACCGGGAACCTATGAGTTATTGTTTCAAACAGCCGATCCACTGAATAGTAACTGTACAGTAGAAAGAACAGCTACTTTAGAGGTGACTGGTTTGCCTGAATTTTCTGTTGTAGATGTTGATCCTTCACAGAGTTGTACGGTTACCAATGGGAGCATAGTCGTGGAGGTCGTTTCACAATTGGATAGCTTGGTTTTAGTAGGGGCAAATGATGTGTTTAGGGATATCCAACCAAATACCCAGCTTAGCTTTGACAATTTGGCTCCCGGTAACTACACCTTTACAGGTTATATTGGATCTTGTGAGATGACTCATTCAGCTGTAGTGGAAAATAACACACCACCAGATGATCTTGTCTATACGGTTTCCACCCTTCCTGAGTCTTGCAGTGATTCAGGGCCTCAAAATGGGGCTGTAGTAATTGTTTTCGATGGGGATCCAGTTTCAGGCGATTACACGATTACAGATTTGGCTACAGGGGAAAAATTCAATGCCACATTTAGTGATAGATCAAGTATTAATGTAGTACTTCCAGCGGGTACTTATTCTGTTGAAGTCGCTAATGAATTGGGCTGTACTGTTCCAGATCCAGGAACCTATGAGATTGTATCAGTAGAGGAAGAGGTAGTGTTATCAAGTCCTGGTTTTTGTGGAGGAGTAGTGATAACGGAGATTTTGGCTGAAGCTGATTTGTCCTTTGTAGATAAAATTGAGTGGTACAATGTAGTAGGGGCTTCAAAAAATTTGATTGTAGGTGAAGAACAACTCACTCTGATGGTAAGTAGTCCAGGGACTTATGAAATTCACTTATTAAATGCTGCGGGCTGTCTTTTGGGAACTGGACAAATTACAATTAATCAATCCGATTCGACACCACCATCTTTACTGCCAAATTATGACATTTGCAAATCTTCAAATGACCTGGTTACGCTTGAAGTAGGTAGTTGGGACAGTTATGAATGGTCTAAAAATGGATCTGTAATTAGTTTGGACCCTTCCTTCACACCCATTGAGGAAGGAAATTATGAATTAATGGTGATTGATTCAGAGGGATGTGATTATACCATTAACTTTACCATTACTGAAGTATGTGAAGTAAATGTGGTCTATCCGAATGCCATTAGACCTGGGGATGCAGATAGGGGTTTTCTGATTTATACCACTGGACAGCTTGATACCCTTACGGTATTAATTTATAACCGATGGGGAGAATTGATTTATTTCTGCGAACAGGAAAACATAGCTGAGAGCATTTCTGTTTGTGCTTGGAATGGATTGGTCAATGGAAGAAAAGTACCTTCGGGAACATATCCTATCGTTGTTAAGTTTACCAATGAGAAACAAAATATTAACAAAATAAAAAGAGACGCAATTGTCGTCATTGAATAGTATATGATAGTATTGATTTCCCCAGCCAAAACCTTGGACTATGATCCTTCAGCTGTTAGTATTAAAACCCAACCTGAGTTTAAGAAGGAGATTGGCCAATTGGTAGAGATAATGAAAAAAAAGTCTCCTAATTCCATTCAGAAATTAATGGGGGTAAGTGAAAATTTGGCGGAGTTAAATGCAGAACGATACCAGAGATTTTCGGAAGTTTTCAACGAAGAAAATTCAAAACAGGCCCTTTTGGCTTTTAAGGGTGATGTATATACCCATATAGACGTGGCCTCTTTTTCTGAAGAAGATTTTTCCTTTGCCCAAGAACATTTAAGAATTTTATCCGGACTTTACGGGCTTTTGAGGCCCATGGACATGATTCAGCCCTACAGGTTGGAAATGGGGATTAAATTGAAAAATAAAAGAGGTAAAAACCTCTATGAATTTTGGGGGGACAAAATTACCAATGCACTTAATGGAATTGCCCTTGGGCAACCTGTGATTAATTTGGCATCGAACGAATATTTTAAGGTAGTAAAAAAGAAAAAACTAAAATCTAACCTAATTAGCCCTGTTTTTAAGGAATATAAGGATGGGACTTACAAGAATATTGGGATTTTCTCTAAACAAGCAAGAGGGTTAATGACGGATTTTATTATTCGGAATAAAGTGGAGGATCCAGAGGTACTTAAAACTTTTAACGAAGGCAGGTATGAGTACTCTGAAAGTAAAAGCAATTCTGAGGAATGGGTTTTTATTCGGTGAAATAGTGGTGAAATCACTTTTTAAATAAGTGGACTTCCACCCATTTTAACCCGAAATATGCAATAGACATCCTATTACATGCTGAAATCGCTTTGAAATCAGCCACTTCATTGCTGTTTTCAATTTCACCATAGCGGTGCTATGCTAAAATCTCCAAACAGCCTGATTTTCTTGCGATTGCAACACTCATCACGAATCCTATTACATAATCCGGGTTTAAAAAGATTTTAATCCTAATTGGATAGAATTTTGGAAGTTGTAATTGAAAAAAGGGAATTTGATATTTTAATACTGTAGGTATTGTTTCTTAATTATTATCTTTTTTCAAATTTTCGAAATATTTAGTGGGTGTTTTCCTCTTTTTTTCAGATTTATTTGGTAAACTTGGGAAATTTAATTTTTGAAATATGATAAGCGTAGACTTGATTGCAGGGGCTCGCCCTAATTTTATGAAAATTTCTCCTATTATAGATGCGATTAACGCAGCTGCAGGAGAAGGAAAGGCAATAACTTTTAGACTGATTCACACAGGTCAACATTACGACAAGAACATGTCTGGAAGCTTTTTTGAACAATTGGGCATTCCAGAACCGGATGTAAATCTAGGAGCAGGTGGTGGAACCCAGGCTGAACAGACAGCAGCTATAATGGTCGGTTATGAAAAATTGCTAATGGAAAGTGCCAAGCCTGATCTTTGTCTTGTAGTAGGAGATGTAACATCTACCATGGCCTGCGCCATAACAGCTCAAAAACTACATGTTAAAGTAGCTCATGTGGAGGCGGGAATTAGATCAGGTGACTGGTCCATGCCCGAGGAAATTAACCGAATGGTTACTGATAGCATTACCAATTATTTTTTCACAACTTCAGAAGTTGCCAATGAAAGCCTCAGGAAGTCAGGAATTGGAAATGAAAGGATTTTCTATGTTGGAAACACGATGATTGATACTTTACTCAAGCATCAACCAAGGTTTCAGCAACCAGAAGTCTGGAGTGAAATTGGTCTGGAAAAAGGCAAGTACATTGTCATGACCTTACACAGGCCTGCCAATGTGGACCAAGAAGAAAAACTAAAAGAACTTATACAAGAAATTATTGACCATTCAGGAGGTTTGCCTTTAGTGTTTCCGGTTCATCCAAGAACCAAGAAGATGCTACAGAATCTAGGCATTTCTCATGAAAGGTTACACATGATAGATCCTTTGGGATACCTGGAGTTCAACTACCTTGTACAAAGTGCAAAAGCGGTTGTGACAGATTCAGGTGGAATAACGGAGGAAACTACAGTAATGGGTGTGCCATGTATGACCTTAAGAGACAATACAGAAAGGCCTGAAACCATCACTGAAGGCACCAACGAACTGCTAGGAACAGACCCTAAAGCAATTAAGCCAGCCATGGAGAAATTGTTTTCAGGGAGTTGGAAGAAAGGTCAGATTCCTCACTTATGGGATGGTAAAACTGCTAAAAGAATTGTAGAAATTTTGGTGGATAAGCTAGGTTAATTTAGCTGGAAGAAACAAAAATACATTTACTGCCCTTTCTGACAATAAAAGATAATTTCATTTTCAGGAAGGGCATGCTTTTTTATTAGCTCTTCAGGAAGGTTCCGAACAAAATTATTTTCTAAAACCTTTAAGCCTGATTGGCTAAGTCTTTTGGCATAATCTTTACCGTACTTTCTTACATGGTCACTTTGCCCAAAGACCTTTTCTCTTTCTATGGGATCTGTAATAGAATTGTCTTCTAGGGTAATTTCCTGCTCATAGACGGGTGATTGTATAATTCCCCAACCGTTGGGTTTTAGTACCCTATTGATTTCAGCACAAGCTTTCAAATCATCTGCCACATGCTCGAGTACATGGTTGCAAAAGACTACGTCAAAAGAATTATCAGGAAAAGGAATCTGGTGAATGTCCATTTTGACTTCTGCCAAAGGGGATTCAATATCGCCAGTGATGTATTTAAGGTTTTTTAATTTTTTAAAACGATTCAGAAAGCACAACTCGGGGGCAACGTGAAGTACTTTTTTTTGCGCTGAAAAAAAATCTGTTTCTCTCTGTAAAAACAACCACATGAGACGGTGTCTTTCTAAACCCAGACAATTGGGACACAGTGCGTTTTCACGGGCAATTCTCCCGTAGGGAAGGAATTTACTAAAGCTTTTTTGGCAAATATTGCAAGAAACATTTTTGCCCCTGTAAAGTATTACGGCGATTTTTAAAAAAAAATGGCTAAAGAGTTGCAGGTACTTTCTAGGAATATGACGAATTGTCCAGCTAATCATTGATTTCATATTGCAAATATATAAGGTAGCATTGAAATGGCACTTTGTTTAATCCGAAATATGCAATTGTCATATTGATAAGAATAAAGTCAGTATCCTATCTACTTAATTAGTATTCATAAAACAGGTTAGTGTCAATCAACCTTTTAATTATGATAATACCCTTGTTTGGTTTTTCTTATTTAGGCAAAATCTTATCGAAGTGTTGGATTGACCAAAGATAAATCCTCGTTTTAGGTATGGGATTTGTGGTATAATGGACTGATTTTTTTTTTATTATGTGGTTTTTTTAAATAGGAAAGATGGATTGTGAACCTTATTGATAAATAAGGGTTTAATAATATTCACCGCAAAACTTGTGTCTAAGGTTGTCGTTTCAATTTAAATGTCAAGAAGACACTTTAGTTATTATTCTAATGGCTATATAAAATGCTATGTGGGGAAGACTTAGGTTACAAAATGTTTAAATTTGAATGTAATTAACTTAATCAAAATGAAAAGGAATCTGATATACGTCGCCATAGGGAGCATATTAGTCATAGGAGCCTTGTATTTTTTCTTTGCCTCAGGGAGTACTGGAGTAGAAAACAACATTCTCGCTACTGTAGAGCAAGGAGAGTTTCGTGTAGAGATTACCACCTCAGGTGAGTTGGAAGCACTACGCTCAGTACAAGTTTTCGGCCCTGCCGAAGCAAGAAGATTCCGTATTGGTAGTTTTACCATTGACAAAATGGTGGACGAGGGTACGGTTGTTCAAAAAGGAGATTTCATTTGTTCTATTGATAAAACTGAGCTGTTTGGACGACTTGAAGATCGACGATTAGACTTAGAGCAAACTAGGGCCCAGTATGAACAAATTCAATTGGATACTTCTTTAAACCTTAGGGTAGAAAGGGACAATATTCTTAATCAAAAATACATTGTTCAGGAGCAAGAATTGATTTTGGAGCAGTCTCAATTTGAGCCGCCAGCAATTATCAAACAAAATGAATACAATGTTGAAAAGGCCATAAGAGAGTTGGATCAGGCTCAAGAAAGATACAGGATAAAAACGCTTCAGGAAAAAGCCAGGATGATGGAGATCGCAGCCAAACTTAGGGAAGATGAGTTGGAAGTGAAACAGATGGTTGAAGTACTGGATAAATTTGTTGTCACAGCCCCACAAGATGGGATGGTTATCTATGTGGATTATAGAGGGACTAAAGTGAAAGAAGGTTCTCAGATCAACTCATGGAATCCAGTGGTAGCAACTCTACCTGACCTTACCACCATGCAAAGCATTACCTATATCAATGAGGTGGACATAAGAAGGGTGAAAGTAAACCAGCAAGTAGAATTGGGAATGGATGCTTTTCCAGACAAGAAATATACAGGTGAAGTAAAAAAAGTGGCCAATGTAGGTCAACAAAGGCCAAACTCAGATGCCAAAGTATTTGAAGTGATCATCGAAGTAAATGAAAGCGATCCACTGTTGAGGCCATCCATGACTTCCAGTAATACTATAATTGCAGATAAATTAAATGATGTTTTGTTTGTTCCTTTAGAAGCTGTCAATGTTGCCAATGACAGTATTAATTATGTTTACTTAAGGAATGGTACCAAGCAGGAAGTATTGTTAGGTATGACCAATGCCAACGATGTAGTGATAGAAAAGGGATTGAATAAAGGTGAATATGTTTATTTAAACACACCTGATTGGGGTGAAAACATTGCGATTAATTTGCTTGAGGAATTGAATGGAAAGAGGAATTTAGACAAGGCAAAAGAGGAAGAAGAGCCTTTGGCATCAGCCACTAAATCTTATTGACGCTTATGTAATTTTTTCACATTAAATAATTGAATCCTCAGACAAACCAATCAAAATATATGTTCAATGAAAGGTTATTAGCCAACTTCCACATTGCTTTCGAAGCCGTTTTAGCCAATAAGGTTCGCTCATTATTAACGGCATTAGGAATTATTTTTGGAGTTGCTGCCGTAATTGCGATGCTCGCTATCGGCACAGGTGCCCAACAGGAAATCCTGGAACAAATTAAGCTTGTAGGAGTCAATAATATAGTAATAGAGCCAATAGTAGAGCAGATAGAGGAGCAGGTGGATCAAAATAGTGGGATGGATAGGGAGAAAAATAAATTTTCTCCAGGACTAAAGCTTGAAGATGTTACTGCAATTAAAAATATCATTCCGGGAATCAACAGAATCAGTCCTGAAATTGTCATGGATACCTATATAGTAAAAAGTGGTATTAGACGATCAGCAAAACTCGTAGGAGTAGATGTTGCTTATTTTGATGTACTCGATTTTCAATTGAAGGAAGGGCGAATGTTTAGTGAACAAAATCTCGTTCAAGGAAATCCAGTTTGTATTATAGGCAGAAATGTGGCAGCTAGATTTTTCCCCAATGAAAACCCAATAGGTAAAAGAATAAAAAGTGGTAGTCAATGGCTGGAAGTAATAGGAATTCTTGAGGAAAGGATAGTCTCCGAGTCCAGTATTTCCAAATTAGGCATAAGAGATTTTAATATGGATGTGTATATTCCCATTCAAACCATGTTGATCCGCTACCGAAACAGGGACCTGATTACAGAATCTCGATTAAATGATTCAAATGGAAACACTTCTAATAATTACCACCAAATAGATAAATTGGTAATTCAGGTGTCAGACAGTGAGCTGCTTAATCCCACAGCGGAGGTATTGGCCAAAATGCTTCAAAGAAGGCATTTTAATGTGGTAGATTTTGAAATAACCATCCCTGAGCTATTGTTAAAACAACAACAACGGACACAAAATATTTTCAATATTGTTCTTGGAGCAATCGCAGGCATCTCTCTTTTAGTTGGCGGAATTGGGATTATGAACATCATGTTGGCATCAGTAATGGAAAGAATAAAAGAAATTGGCCTAAGACTTTCGTTAGGTGCGAAAAAAACCGATATTGTCAATCAGTTTTTATTTGAATCTATTATGATAAGTGTTAGTGGTGGCCTAATAGGTGTGATTCTGGGAATTGTTCTGGCACATTTGGTGTCCACTTTTGCAGATTTCCCTACGGTCATTACCCTAAGTTCTATTATTCTGTCTTTTGGCGTAGCTGCCACTGTAGGATTGGTATTCGGTATCACTCCAGCGAAACGTGCGGCAAGCCAAGACCCTATAACCTCTTTGCGCTATGAATAAAAAATATTTAATTGTTACGGGTATCTTTCTCATTCTGACTTGTTTTTCTGTTCGTGCTCAGGAACTTGTAAGTTATACACTAGAAGAGATTATTGAAAGAGCGAAAAACCAATCTCCTGCGGCATTGAATGCAGATACAAGAAGGGAAAACAGATACTGGACCTATAAACTTTACCAATCAGACTATAACCCACAATTGAATCTGGAAGGAACACTGCCAAGATACTCTCAGGCCTTCAATAGTGTCGAACAACCGGATGGAACCATTGAGTTTCGAGAAGTCCGACAAAATTACGCAGATCTTGAGTTGGGATTGCGACAGGTAATTGCCCCTACTGGCGGCACATTATCCGTGAATAGTTCAACAAGTAGGTTTGATAATTTCCTAGCGGCAGACAATGAAAACCAGACAAGGTGGAATGGGGTTCCGATTAATGTTCGTTTGATTCAACCTATTTTTGCTTTTAATCGGTATAAATGGGATAAGAAAATTGAACCCTTCAGGTACGAGGAAAGCAAGAGGGAATATGTTGAAGAAATGGAGCAAATAAGCAGGATAGTGACCCAAATGTTTTTCGAGTTTCTCATTGCTCAGGTAAATTTGGACATTGCATCTTTAAACTTACAAAACTCAGAAGCTATACTAAAGATTGAGCAAGGGAGGTACAATATTGGGACTACCTACGAGGATAAATTGCTCCAAGTAGAATTACAAGTCCTTGAAGCCCGACAAGCGGTTGCGCAGGCGAGGTTAGATATGGAATCCTCTTCCTTATCACTAAAATCCTATATTGGCTTGAATGAAAACACTACCTTAAACTTATTATTGCCTAGTGATATTCCTGATTTTGAGGTCGACGTACAAAAGGCCATTGAATATGCTTTCCAAAATCGATCGGATGCGATCAGATATAAACGACAAAGAACTGAAGCTGAAGCTCAAGTTGCTCAAGCAAGAGGAGAAAGATTTCAAATGAGTTTGAATGCCAGTTATGGATACAATAAAGCCGACTTGATGTGGTCAAGCATTTATTCGAATCCAAATACCCAAGCCTTAGTGAGTTTAGGTATTAATGTTCCTATTCTTGACTGGGGCAGGAATAAAGCCAGAATGAGTATGGCCAAAGCTGATCAAAAACTGACTGAATTTGAAATAGAACAGGAAATCATTAATTTTGAACAAGAGATTTTTACCAAGGTAAGAAAGTTTATCATGCTTATAGACCGAGTGGAGATTACTAAAACTTCTGACTTGGTGGCAGACAAACGTTATGAGATCTCATTCAGAAGGTACCAAAGTGGAAATGTTACAATAACTGACCTTGGCATAGCTCAGCAAGAAAAGGATAAAAATAGAAGAAGTTATGTAGAGTCTTTAAGAGATTATTGGATGGCATATTATGAGCTTCGTGAGCTTACCTTATTCGATTTTGAAGCAGATAATCTATTATATACGCCCGATATGGGCTTTTTGGAAGACTGATTTGATAGCCAATTTTTAAGCTTATAGAAGCTTGGGTTTTGTTAGCACCTATTGCCTGAAATAGCTTACATTAACAATTATTCCATTGTGTGAAGTTTCCCTGAAAATACATGTAAAGTCAAAGATTTAAAATAAAAAAAGCATCCGGATAAAGGATGCTTTTTTTATGGCTTGCTAAGCGGGAATGAAGTATCCAATTTTGAACCCGAAATAGGCAATAGACAATCTATTACGTGCTGAAATCGCTTTAAAATCACCCACTTCGTTGCTGTTTTCAATTTCACCATAGCGGTGCTATGCTAAAATCTCCAAACATCCTGATTTTCTTGCGATTGCAACACTTCCCGTAAACACGGGACAGGCTTCACCCCTGACTATTGTCAGGACGGAGAAATTCTATTACATAATCCGGGTTGAAAATCCTTGTTCTAATAATTCAGTCTTAATGTGGCCAAGGTTTGGTAATTCTTTCTTTGATATAAGCCTTATAAGAATTCCCTAAACAATAGACTCCTGCGCCAAACAGGAGAGCGATATGAAAAAGACCATTGTTATAAACCCCTAGTATAGCACTAAAGGCATCCATAAATGAATTCGTTTGGAGAATATGGTCTCTTACCCATCCTATCGAAAATACCACCCGAATAAAGATGGACAATAATGCCAAAATACCTGCTCCAATTCCAATTAAAGGTTTCTTATAATGAATAAGCAAACCAAAAGCGGCAAAGGTCTCTATGGCAGCTAGAATTATTGACCAAAATAGGTTGTATTCCAGAGCTCCAATAAGTTTTAACTTCGTAAATCCCCCAAACAATAACAGACATGCAAGGGAAATTCTGATTATATGACCTCCAATGGCCTCAATTTTCAAGTATTTTAAGAATGTTTCCAAGTAATCAATATAAGAATTAAACCCAAATATTTCATAATGGATGTGTTTTTTATTCCCTTAACGAATTAATAGAAGCATTAATAATAGGGGGAAAGGAGAATTCACCCTATATCAAAACAGCATAGGAATCATTTAACTTGAATCAATGCAAGGCTTCCGTTATCTACTGGCGGTGCAATAGAGCGCTTATCTCCACCATCGAGGAGAATGCTTTTCCCCCAATTGGCTTCTTTTAGGCTTATCCAATTCAATTCAAATTGTTGGGGATAAGAACTTAGGTCTAGCTTTACTTCTCCTCCTTCAGGGAAATAGAGCAAATAAGTTTCACCTGCCTTACCGGTCAGAAAAGCTTCATTTTCCTCACGGTCGGATAAATTTTCCATCATGGGTTTCAAATCCCATAATTTAACCTTTTCTTCTATTTTTCTCATGGTTTTAATGCTTTGCATTGACCAATTGCTTAATCCCAAACCATGGGGAGGTCTATGGAATCTGCTAGAAGCAAAACCTCCTAAAATATTTCTAATAAAGGTACTGACGGCATGCTTGGTAGAGATGCCTCTGGAAAGCCAAGGCTGGTGTGCATCACTACCATAAATTTTGACTGAATTCACTGGTCTTGGTCGCTCCTTTATATAAGCAAATACATACTGTGCATTGTTCCAGTTTTCTTCTTCTATTTTATGGCTGTTTTGTGAGATGTCTATAAAGTCATACTTTTCTGGATGATCTAAAGTCCTTTTATGTTCTGCGGATGTAAGATCCCAGTGATCCCACATTTCTGTCATGTTAATGTTCCTATCTCCAGATTTGTCCCTTAAGAAAGCAGCCCAATAACTTGCCCATTCTTCCACACCACTTGTTTCATTGTCCAAGCAGTAGAGGACATTGTTGTATTGTAGAGAAATGGAAAGCAGCTTTTCTACAAATGCTTCCTGGTATTTCAAAAGTACCTTATTGTCCTGAAGGGTAGGGGGAGTGAAAAAGAAAGGTTGTTTGTTTTGCCCCGGATGATCGGGATAGAGGCTATCCAAGCTTGCTTGTTCGTAGGTGTAATTCACATTGTTTTTAGGGTTGTAGGGGTCTTTTTGCCATTGTTCTCTGGCATGGTCGAAGCGGTCCCAAATCTCTATTTGAACGATAATGTCTCTTTCTTTTGCTAGTTGCAACAGGTTTTCAAATCTTTGCCAGTATTTTGGATTCCATTGTTCAAGGTCATACTTTCCTTTCTCATTTTTATAGAAGGCCTTCTCATCAGTTTCATCCCGGTCACTCATGGTATTTCTGATATAATTACCCCCCACTAGCGCTAGACTGTCCAGGTGAGAATTCAAATGAGCCAATTGAAATAAATTGTCATTGTCACTTGCCCCTAATAAAAGCACAGGCTTTCCCTTATATTCCCAATAGCTTGGGTTTTCTGACCAAGGCTGAATGCCTGTTGGTAGTTGTTCTTCTTTGCTTTCAATTTTGTTGTTACAACTAGTTATCAAAAAGAGAAAGCATAATGGAAGGATAAAGCTGGAGTAAGGAAGTTTTTTCCAGTTTTGATAAATGCGGATGTTATTGTGGCAGGATCTTGAAGTAAAGTTGAGTCGAGGCAAATTCTGCCCTTTGACCGTTTTATGAGATCTTTCAGTTGAGCGCTTCATGGTGGTAGCTGTCATATTGCCGTATTTTATTCTTATTCACTAGGTTGATAATTTTCAGATAAGCATAATAATTATTTTAGCACAAGAATTTTTTGTAATATCCAATTTAAGTTATACCTCTAAAGTAACATTTAACCCGAAATATGCAATAGCCATTCTATTACGTCCTGAAATCGCTTTAAAACCAGCCACTTCGTTGCTGTTTTCAATTTCACCATAGCGGAGCTATGCTAAAATCTCCAAACAGTCTGATTGTCTCGTCCTGAAAATGGTTGACACTTTTGTTTTTCAAATATAGTAAGTGTTTTAATTTCTAAGAAGTTTCATTTAACTTACAGTACCACGATAAAGCGGAGGCAAGCTCTGCTGAGGAGCAACTTGCCAAGGAA
>NZ_JBSXOH010000079.1:0-112807 GCF_056859355.1 Cyclobacterium sp. L-R | reverse complement strand
AACCCGAAATATGCAATAGACAATCTATTAAGTGCTGAAATCGCTTCAAAATCAGCCACTTCCTTGCTGATTTCAATTTACCCATAGCGGTGCTATGCTAAAATCTCCAAACAGCCTGATTTTCTTGCGATTGCAACACTTCCCGTAAACACGGGACAGGCTTCACCCCTGACATTGTCAGGGCGGAGAAATCCTATTACATAATCCGGGTTAAACTGTCGGTTTTACTACTAATGGAACAGTAAATTATTTAGGAAGGGTTTTCACCTGCTGGATTACCATAGCTTGGTGACACATTAATGGTTTGCATATGGTTTGTGTCGGTTTCAAAGTATTTTCTTGTCCCCTGAAACCAAAGCTGGCTTCAGAACAAACTTCGGTATTCTATCTGGTCTCGATCGACTGGGATGCTGCGAGGAGTGCTCCACAGGCTTTTGGCTTGGGGCCATTCACTCGGTTGGGCTTTAATTTTCATATCTCTTTGTCTAATTTTTTCGGGTTTTGTCTTGTGTCAAATAACGTAACAATATTGATTCGCTTGGAATTATAGCGATAGTATAAAATCGTTTGTTTTGTGATAACACATTTTCTCAAACCTTCTCCTTTTTTAGATTCCGGAAATATTTCAGGTTGGTTTTTAATTATTTCTATTGATGACTCTAATTTTTCAACGAAGTCCGTTTTAACCTTAACAGACCATTCCGTAATTAAATACTCAAAAGTTTATCTAATTTCTTTTCGGCTGTTTTTGAAAGAAAAACTTTTCTGCTCAATTCACCTGTGTTTTTGCATAAAAGTATCGTAATCCGTTACCTCTCCATTTTTAATTTCAAGTGAAGCCTTTTCAATTTCTTTACGTTGCTCGATAGATAAATCATCCTGAAAGTCAGATGCTTCTTTTTTGAATATTTTTTTAATGGATTCAATTATTTTTGGATTTTCAGTATCCAAAAGCATTTTAACCAGTTCGATTTTTTCAGCTTGAATATCCATAGCATTTAATTTTATAATCAAAAATAACGATTTAAACCTAAATTTCTGATGGTGAGACGAAATTTTTAAATGAAGCCATTAATTAAGGTTTGCTAAGATATAGGGAAATCCTTGTTCAACTGTCGGGAGCCCTTCCAAATACACACCACATTATTTAGGTAAGACTTTCACTTGCTGGATTACCACAGCTTATTGGTTTACTTTTTCGAATAAAATATCTTTTACTGTTCCTTCTGAAGCTACATAAAAAGAAGACACCTTATTTTTATCATCTCGTATAAAAGCATATTTGGTTCGTCTATTTGCTCCAAAAACATCTTTTTCCCCTTCTTTCAATACCAACCCTTCATTATTTGGGTAATTCAAAATCAATTCTTGATCAGAAACAATGATCTCGTAACCAATATTTAGCTCTTTAGAAAAGTAGCTACCTGCATATTCAGAAATATTCGGATTTGGGTTCCTTGCTAATTCAATCTTTTCAAAGTAAAACACCGCGCCTCCAAAATCTACGAGTAAATCTGCCTCTGATTTTTTTTCTGAAAGAAAAGTATATTTCACAGAAGCATTGTCAATTCTAGCAAAAGAATTGACAGATACTGAATTGAGTTGCACAGGATTTCTTCCATAACTGCTCTGTACATTAAGGGTGTCATTATTTATAAATAGGTGCATTCTCAAATCACTATTTAGTTCTTGATAATGTCCTATGAATTGATTCAACTCGTTTTTCTTATGATTGTACTTTGTCTGATTGTAATCGTTTTGAGGAAGATCTTGAATATAAAGGTCCAGGATTTTGTAGGATACATCCACCGCATTGATCTCCTCAGAATTAGCAAAAACGACTACTCCTAGATTTAAATCAGGAATACAGATGAATTGGGACCGCAACCCTAAGTCTCTGCCGCTATGATTAAACGTATTATAGCCCTTATAAGCTGTCACAAACATTCCGCGAGCATGTTGCATCTCTTCACCATTGTTCAGTGGCTCAAGCTTTGTGACAAAATCTGCAATATAGGAGAAAGGGTGCTTGCTGTCTAGAAAAACCTGAGACCAGGTTATTAAGTCTGAAATCGTACTACTCATCCCGCCAGCTCCAACACAAAGTGTTAACGACTTTGGCTGTTTGAATTCATTTTTTACTTGATAATAAGGATAGGCCCTATTCTTAACAATGCTCCTTAAATCACTGCTATAGAAAGTATTCGACATCCCAAGAGGCTCGAACAATTCCTTTTCAGCAAACTGATGAATAGGAATTCCTGACACTCTTTCAACGATAAGTGCCAGCAAAACATAATTTGTATTGGAATAAAGAAACTTGTCTCCCGGTGTATTGTTCATTCCTTTTTGGCGGAACATCAGTTGCTGAATGCTTTTATTTGTATAACCCTGGTGTTCATAATCAAACCCAGACAAGTCCAATAAAACATTGTGATTTCGTATTCCACTTGTGTGATTTAATAGGTGCTTAATCCTTATTGTGTCTCCAGAAAAATACAATTCAGGAACAATTTTTCTTACATCATCATTTACAGAGAGTTTGCCTTGTTTTTCGAGTAGGGCTATACAGGCTGAAGTAAATTGCTTGGTAACTGAAGCAAGTTCAAATGTCGTAGCATCATTAAATGGGATATTGTATTCCAAATTCATTAAGCCATTACTGTTCTTATAAACAAGTACCCCATCTTTAACAACACCAACTGTTAAACCAGGCCCTAATTCGGTAACAACCTGCGCTGACAAAATGGAATCGATTCTTTCATTCAAGCTATTTTGTCCAAAAGAGCAAATGCTAAATGATGAAAATAATATAAGTAGTAGGATTCTCATTTTTTCAACTTAATTATTGATTTAGAATGAAGTAACGTTTTCAATTAATGCCAACGGTTTATGATATGTTTTCTTGCGGGATTATGAAGCGATTCCCTAACAGTTTTTACCGATTTTTTCACGAATTACAAGCTTACTATAACCTCCGAAACCCGCAGGCATTCTACCAGGTGTTGAACGAATCCTGCTAAGACAGGAAGCGAGCAATGATTGCCCTTTCTTCCAACTTTAGACCTATCATTAATTTTCAACATGATAAGCTATGAAAAAAAAGCAATCATTCCGTAAAAAAGCCTATAAAAATGTAGTTGGCTCAGTTGTACAGCTCAAAAGGCTCCGCCTTTTTAAAAATAACTATTGTGAAAAACGGTAAATAAGAATTTTACAGTTAAAAGATTAACACTTTAGTAAATTTCAAACACTATTATTTGCATTTTACACTATATAAAAGTATTTTGAATAGTATAAATTATGTTTTACTATAAATCTCAATGATATGAGTACGAAGAACACAGTTTCTATTCAGATTCCGGAAGCGGAGCTTCAGACGGTGAAAGAAGCCATCGCTACCCTTAAAACAACTTTAAGCCCCTACCTAATTGCCATTAGTGCTGAAGAAAGGCAGCGCATACCCAAGATGGGAGATGGCACTATCCCCTTTGTAGAAAAAGTAATGGACTATGCACAGGAAGACAGCCAATTCCTTCCTCCCTTTATTGATTTAAATGAATTGTCTAAGGATTGGGAGGTAGTAAAAAGACTGGCGCCATTGCTTAGGGATTTGCAGCAGGTGGAAAGCAACCTCAATGATACCGTGATGATGGCAGGATCTGAGGCCTATGTCGGTGCTCTTGGTTATTACAATTCTGTAAAATACGGGGCTAGGGTAAATGTAGCAGATGCCAAGGTGATCCATGAGGATCTTAAGCAGCGGTTTAATAGATCCAAATACAATCAGTCTGAGTAAGGCCAAATAAGTAATCAATTCATAATTTGGAAATGAAACCTATAATCAATTAATGATGCGCATATCACCCAATCCAATATAAAGGGGACAGTCAAAGGCATTTGAATTGTCCCCTATTTTTTTTGCATTCCTTATTTAAGTTAAACTCTTTTCGGTTCAAATATCCCTGTTTACACCTTCATTTTTCCTTACAATTCTTTCAATTCTTCAGTTTTTTTATTGAATTCTCTCCCTATTAGGTGGAATTTTGGAGCTAAAAATCCAATTGATCTGCCAAAAAGGCAGAATTTTCCTGAAAAAACATTGAAAATTCGACCTAAAAGCTCGAATTTTCCAGCAAATAACTGCAATGGGTAGGTTCCGAAGTACCCCTCCCCACTTCTAAACCCCAAAAATTTAACGGTCCCGTTGAATATTCCGGCAATTTTGTCAGTTTTTTAGTAATTAAGTCGATTAAAAGTCTGTTTTAGGTGGAATTTTCCGGTATTTTGGTGAAAATTTTCAGCTAAATGCCAAAAAATTCGACCTCCGAGGTCGAATTTTGCAAGTTTAGGGTACCCTCCCCTACTTCTGAACTCCTCAATCGGAGCTAATAAGCCCAAAGGGTAGGTTCCGAAGTACCCCACCCCACTTCCGAAGTACCCCTTTCAGGTATAGAAGTAACCTTAAGTTTTAAAATCTTACTTTAATTTCTTGCGATGTCAAAGGGTACAAAAGGTTTGTTGATCTCAATCCTGAACATGGTCCCTGAGCTTGATCCCTGAGCCTGTCGAAGGGTGGCGAAGGGTAGTGATGGGTTCCTGCTATTGGAATGATTCGTTATTATTTCCGCTCTGGATAAATTGAAAACATTTCGCTCCTGAAATTTTCGTACCAAACATCAAAATTGAAATGGTGTCGTTGGACAGTTTCTTCAGGTTCAAAAGACATCAAGAGTCCGTAGTTTTGTTTCATTAACATTGCAGTCTTATAGTCCTTCTTCGCTAACAGTTCTTCAATTATCTCCAGAAAAGAATTGTAATCAATTGAAAGTGGAGTTGAAAAGTCTCCTCCTTGAAATAAATCTGATCTTCTTTTAACAATCGGGTTATCCTTCAACTCATTTGATGGAATCATCTCCTCAAACCTGTCAAATACTTTTTTAGAGGGAACGCCGAAAAAGAAATTTGATGAAATTGAATTTATAAGCGCCTTGTCTGCTTTATCCTTTTGTCCTGTTTTATAGTAGTTCTCTGCCAGCCAGTACCATGGTTCAAAATACTCTTCAAATAAAGATGTCGCTCTTTCTAGTTTCTGAATTGCTTCTTCGTGCTTTCCTTTTTTCGTTAGAACTTTACCTTTATTGGTAAGAGCGACAAAGAAATCGTTGTCATTCAGATTCATTGTCGGGCCTTCTTGGCCACTTGACTCGTCAAACCAATGAGTAAATGATGCGAAGTCTTTAAATTCAGGAACTAATAAAAACTCTTCGTGTCGGGCAATACAGACAATTGGGTCTCCATTTTCCTTTCCAATTTCCCAGTACAATCCGTAGTAATCCCCACCTCCATCAGCTGTTTCTTCAATGGATAAACACCCTATCGGTGGAAAGAAGTAGCTGTCATTTTTGAGGGTAAACCGTTCTATATCGTGAGGAAATTTCATAAGTTTTTATTGTGCCCTAAAATTGCACCTGATTGCCATTTTTAATAATTGCCCATAAAGATTATTAGTAATAAACCAACAACGTCCCCTATACTTCTTACCGATAACCCTTTTCATAAAGCTTTCTAAAAAGGTATTGCCAAACTTCAGAAAAACCCTCAGGTGCTTAACTTTCGGTTGTACTTCTAAAGGAACGACAAATCATTTAGGTAGGATTTTCACTTGCTGGAATACCATAGCTTGGTGGTATATGGTTTGGGCAGGCAAAAATGTGAAATTTTTAAGGTTATTTTTTACATTTCTAAAAATACAAAACTTTGGTTCTGACACAATTCCGCCATAAACTGTATGCGCTGTTAGCAACTGGCTTATTTTTTAAATAAATAATTATCTAATGAATCTAAATATCTTAATTGTAAATAATTTATTGAATTATCATATGTGAATTCTCCTTGATATTTTGGAATGTCAACCCAATTAGGTATTGTAGTAGAATCGGATGAATTACCTTTTGCTAAATAATTCAATTTACCATCAAAAACTTTTATAAGGACAATTCCATGTTCTTTGGCATACTTAATGGCTCCAACCTGATATCCACTTGTTGAGAAAATCATTCCTTTCTGAGTTCCAGTAGCTCTTAATTTATCAAATAATAACTGAACAGTTTCTCTTTTTACTGAATTTTTATATTTCTTACATTCAATTAGAACTTTTATTACACCACCAAAAGCCTCTAATTCAGCATAAACATCAATTTAATAGTTTCTATCTGACTTTTTGATTTTTAAATTATGTATAGCTTTAAATGAGCTTAAATTTTTCCCAAGATTTGATAGATAATCGTGGAATAGCTTCTCAAATTCTATAGGTGAGATTTCAGTATTTGGATTGATTGGTATATGCGACATTTTTTTAGCTTCTGACGTAGATTAGAACCTGATAGTCTACTTTATTAACCCCCATAAAGATAATAAGAAGCAAAGAATCAGTAACCCTTCATCAAACAGTACCCTGTTAAATACAAGGCGACATCCTTAGTGTAATGGTAAAGAAACGGAATGTTTCTCTATCTACCGTAAAGCCCCTACCGGAGCGGGATTAGAGCCAACTTTCATTAATTTGTTGTTAATTTTCGTTTTTAAATTTTCTTACAATTCAATCAAGTCCACAATTATATCTTTTGGAAATGCCCCAGCTTTTCCATAGGTTAAAATAACTTCATTATCTTCTTTAACCGCAATATCTTCGGGTCGAAACCCTAAAATTTTATTTACATCGTAAGTTTGAATGTTATATAATTCAAATAATCTCCGGTCGATTTTAGCTATAATTTTATTTCGCTGCCCATAGAACTTAGCTCTTTCTAAAAACGGTGTAGTCGAAATACCTCTTGTTGGTAAACCATTTTGTTTCCATTGATGCTGTCTCACTTTGTTATCAACGCTATCAAAGAAAAATGGAAAAGTCGTGTCAAATCCGAACATTGGATCGGATGTAAATTCCTTGTCAGTAAATTCCTTAGGTATTAATGTGAAATCAGATTCAATTTCAAGTCTTCTAAGGGCTCGGTATAAGAAAAAGTTCTCCATTTATCATCTATTTCTGCGGTCAGTCGAAATGAAAGGTACCATCTGTATATACATATATTGGCTAGGAAGTTGCGATAACCGACTATGCAAATAATTCTTTTCTTTAATTATCTCCCAAATTAATCCTTTAGTACAATAAAACTAGCTCCATACCTATAATTCTACGGTAAAAAGCGAGAATTTATTGATAAATGGCTTGAAATTCAGGTCAATTGCTAAAAAATAAGCGGTTTAAGACAGGATTAGCCGAGGATTATATCTTAAAGTTGAAAAAAATGCTTGTAACTTTCCTCGTTTGCAAGATCTTTAGCTCATAAATAATCTGTAAAAAGCTTGAGGGTATGCAGAAAAACCTGCTTAGATCTAGAGTGAGCCAAGAACATGCCTCCACATTAACCAAAACCGAAATTGGACGCAGCCGTAGGCGCCGTTCCTCCTATTTATTATCCCCACTCCTTGGTTTATTCTACATCCCCCCCATTCAGCCAAGTTTAATGAATTTGTCTTCAAATTTTACATTAAAATTGATTTCTGCTTTTAATGCTTTGAACACTTTTAATATGGTGTCAATGGTCGCACTGTTGGCACTACTTTCAAGTTTAGAGATTTGGGCTTTCTGCACGCCAACAAGTCGACCAAGCTCTTCTTGTGTCAAGTTTCTTTCTTGTCTTGCTGTTTTAATCATCTTACCCAAAACGTCCATACGAAGTTCGTATTCATATTCGTCACGTTCTTGCGTTCCCACCTCTCCGATATACTTGTCTTTCATTTCGGCAAGCGAATAAGTCTTTAATTCTTTAGTTGCCATAGGATTATAGCTTTTGTTTATTTTTAAAATATTTTTCTCTAAGTCGTACTGCTCATTAGTCTGTTAGGCAACATCAATAAAAGTTTTTCTTGATAGTTTTTCGGTCAAGTCCAGAAATGAACTTATCCACTTCTTCTAAAAATTTCGTCTCAAAATATCTCACTTAAAATCGCCTTGTTCAACGTATCCAAGATAGTGGAAGTTTCCAAAATTAGAAACATTCCTTATCGAACTTGTTCTAGGTGCCTGCTTTATAAGGTAACTCAACCCATACCGCACATCCAAATACCACCTCCATTGTATCAGCCAATATTTTAACTTATATTCAATACCCTACACCTATTTTATCTCAAGGGCTTTGTGCGAGGCCAGCACCTTTAAATAGCACTTGGGCTTTAACTACAATTGAAGAACGCATATGGATTTGTTGAATAAGTTTTTAGGATTTGAGCTGCTTTCTATTGGGGAGTACAGCCTGAAGGTTGGGACTTTGGTGCTGGTGCTCCTCATTATCGTTTTGACGAAATTGATTTTATGGGGAATAAAAAAATCCATTTTTCGCAAAAAAAGAATCAGTAAGTTCAACGAGGGGAATATTTATTCCTTGTACCAGATTTTGACCTATATTGTCTGGGTAATCGCATTTGGCCTAATCCTGGAAAGCATCGGCATAAAGGTATCCCTCTTAATTGCTGGTTCCGCCGCCCTACTGGTAGGCATAGGTCTGGGCTTGCAGCAGACCTTCAACGATATTGTTTCTGGAATCATCTTACTTTCTGAGCGGTCGATCAGGGTAGCGGATATTTTGGAAATTGATGGGGGCATTTTAAAAATTCAGGAAATAGGCTTGCGTACCTCCAAAGGACTGAATACCGATGACATTTCCATTATTATCCCCAATTCATTGATCACCACCAATAAAGTCATAAACTGGAGTCACCAAAGAAAACAAAACCGCTTTAGGATTGAGGTGGGCGTAGCTTATGGTACAGATGTGGAGTTTGTCATCAAGATTCTGGAGGAAAGCGCCAAAGAACATCCTGAAGTAAATGCAGAAAAATTGGTAGAAGCCAGACTGGTGAATTTCGGGAATTCCTCGCTGGACTTCCAGGTGCTTTTTTATAGCAGCACCATTTTTGGATCGGACCGCATGAAAAGTGATATCCGAAGAATCATCAACCGGAAATTTATCGAAAACAATATTTCAATTCCTTTCCCTCAAATGGATGTGCACATAAGAACGAACGAGAAACGGGGGGAATAATACCCCTATTTAAAAACCTTATAGGTTTTTAAAACCTATAAGGTTATATTTTTAACGTCAAACCACTTCCAGAATCTCCGTTGTACTGCCTCTAAAGGCTACTCTATCCCCTACCCTTTTTCCTTTCAAGGCGAGGACTAGGGGAGAATCAGCGGAGACGACTTGGACTTCTTGGTCTTGGTGCGTTATTTTACCTATAGAAGCCGCAATCCATATCCATCCAAGAGGGATTTTAACCAGGGCTCCTGTAGTGACAATCGAGAAAGGATCTACCGATGTTTGCTCAATCATCTTTTCATTTCGATCCAACAGCACCTTTTGCTTTTCCAGCAGACCCCTACTTTGGTTGATGCTTTCTCTGCCCGTTTCATACTTGTCTCCCATACTGCTTTTGGTGTCGGCATTGGAGGCTTCCTGTAAGGCCAGTAATTGGGATTCCAAGTCTGCCTTTTTTTCTGAAATTAAATCCAGAACGGCCTTCTTCAAGCCGGTTTTAAATGTACTGTCCATCAATGGAAAATGTAGCTGTAAGGTTGAATTAAAAATTATTTTTCATTCATAAGGGTCTCTATTTCTTCAGGGTCTATAGGGATATTTCCCATAAGATCTGTGTAGCCATTGTCATTGATCACAATGTTATTTTCCAGCCTGATGCCAATTCCTTCTTCCAGCACATAGATGCCCGGCTCCACGGTAAATACCATGCCGGCCTGAATCGGTTCATACATGGTGCCTACATCATGCACATCCAATCCCAAGTGATGAGAAGTGCCATGCATAAAGTACTTTTTATAAGCCGGATTTGCAGGGTCTTGATTTTGCACATCTGTCTTGTCTATCAAGCCAAGGCTGATCAATTCGGCTTCCATGACTAGGCCAATTTCTTTGTGGTAGCTCTGAATGTCTATGCCCGGTCGGAGCATATTCATGGCCTGACGCTGTACGCGCAATACGGCATCATAAATCTGCCTTTGTCGCTTGGTAAAGCGACCATTGACCGGAATGGTTCTGGTCATGTCAGCATTGTAGTTGCCGTATTCAGCCCCTACATCCATCAGGATCAAATCTCCATCCGCACAGGCTACACTGTTGTCCAGGTAATGGAGTACACAAGCATTCCTGCCTGAACCGATGATGGGTTCATAGGCAAAGCCCCTACTGCCACTTTTTATAAATTCATGCAGAAATTCCGCTTCAATTTCATATTCGAGTACGCCCGGCTTGACAAATTTCAACACCCTGCGAAAAGCCGCATCCGTAATGTCACAGGCTTTCTGAAGTTGAGTGATTTCTTCCGGTTCTTTAATTGCCCGGAATTTATGCATTATTGGAGCCAAACGATGGTATTGGTGCAGTGGATACTTTGCTTTGCATTCTTTAATAAAGCGCGCATCCCTGGTTTCCACTTCTACCACAGCCCTTAGGTGTTCATTGGTGTTTAAAAACACATGTTTGCTAAGCTGCATTAAGGTGTTAAAAAACTTATCGAAGTCTGTATTCCATTTTATGGTTTTAATCCCGGAAAGGGCTGCCGCCTCTTCCATGGTAAACTTATGTCCTTCCCAAATGGCGATATGCTCACTGGTAGGTTTTATGAAAAGGATCTCTCTTAAGTCCGGATCTGGAAAGTCGGGACAAATCACCAATACGGTCTCTTCCTGATCTATTCCACAAAGATACAGCAGGTCATTGTTTTGCCTGAACTTCATGGTCCCATCCGCATTGGTGGGCAAAATGTCGTTGGAGTTGATAACTGCTAAAGAATTTGAAGGTAATTTATCGGCAACTTTAGCCCTGTTTTTAATATAAAGTGATGCTTTGGCAGGTTCGTATCTCATAAAATATTGGGTTTTGACAAAGGTAAAAAATATCCCTTGATCGCAAATTCAACTGGCAAAGGGAATTGGTGTTTTTTATCACTGCTTAATACAAGTAAATAGTGACCGATTCCCTGTTGGGCCTTAAGTTAACAAATTTAATTTTCTATTGCCTTTTCGGTACCTGCAGTAAAGGTATAACGAAGTAAAACTTTGGTCACACTAGCCAGTACCCCTGTAGCTACAGTCCATAACAAAGCCTCTTTAAGGGAATTTTTTTCCGGATAGGGATTTTTGGGAGCTTCTTTACCTGTGCGCTTTTCATACAGTTCTTCTAAACCTTTTCGCACCAAGTAGGCACCAAGGATAGTTCCTCCGGTGATTACTGCTGATTGTAAATACTCATTGTTTCGCTTTTTCATGGGTTAATGGTTTAAATTGTAAACTTATAGTAGTTTAATAATCATGCCAAACCCCTGAAATTTCACCCATATTTTGGAATTAATTGCTCTCGCTATATTTTGAAGGGTGATTAGATGAAGTTTTTTAAAGGATTCCAGTTCATAAACAAATCCCTCCCGACTATACAGGTCTGGTCCCTTTGTCTAAGGGGGACAAAGGGGGATTTCTTACGTTAACTGTAAACCAATTGTAGTTTTTAAACCAGAAATAGGTAAACCAATTTTAGGAGGTAGCACCGTAAATTCAAAGCCCAACACTTCTATTCTATAGAAAACAATGATATCCTAAATCATTAAGGAGAAGCCTGAAGGGCTTTAACCATAATAGCCACGGGTGAAACCCAATGCTATTAAGTTAAGAAAAAAAGTCCTTTATAAGCAAAAGAAGCCAGTTTTCCTTATGAAAACTGGCTTCTTTTAAGTAAATTATGTTGTCTTAAAACATATAGTTATGAAGGTACAAAATACCAACCAAAACACGAAGGGCATATCTTGCAGATGTCCGAAAAAAAATCTTTGAAAAAATTCAATCAATTGACAATCAGTCGATTTACTGTTCTGATGCTGCTCATTTTTCTAGATCATCTCCCCTTGATTTTCAGACAGTAGCTATTTCTATTCTTCAGTTGTTTAAAGAATCTGCTGAATTTGTTACTTCTAGTGTTCTTTCCAAGCTTTGTAAGCGGGTTGTCACTGGCAGTGCTTTTTCACAGGCGCGATATAAAATTGATTGGAAGTTCTTTTCTGATTTGTGTGATATCAGCTCAAAGGCTTATGATGGTTTTGATACAGCTCTATTTAAGGGGTATAGAATTTTGGCGGGTGATGGAAGCACCCTAAACCTTCCTGCCTCCAAAAATATCCGTGATCATTTTGGAATAGATGCGACTAGTAAATGTACCTCTCTGGCTAGAATATTCCTCTTATATGACGTAAATACGGGCTTTACTATTAATGCAAAGCTTGGAAACATGAGAAAAGGTGAAACAACTTTACTTTTCAAATGCCTTTTAGAAACTCCTGTTAAAGACGATGACCTTATAGTTTTGGATAGAAATTTTGGCTATTTCTATCATGTAAACCAGATGATTCGTGAGCAAAGAAATTTTTGCATTCGAATGTCTACTATGACCACCAGATTTGCTAAAAAGGTAATGGCTGATCCCAGAGTAGATTTTACTACTAATTGGACACCAAGTTTTCCGGAGATGAGTAGATCAAAAACGAAGAGTTCAATTAAAGTGAGGGTTACAAAAACTGTTCTTATTACTGGAGAAACAGAACTGTTGGTTAGTAATTTAGATGAGAGTGTATTTAATAGTGGGGATATGGCAAAACTCTACAAAATGAGATGGGGAGTAGAGGAAGGTATAAAGAACCTGAAGCCTAAGATCAAAGTTGAGCAGTTTGGGTGCCGAAAAAAAGAAGGAATCTATCAGAAATATTACGCCCACATCTTAGCAATGAACATGGTGGCTTTAGCAGGAATTGTAGCCAGCACACAAATCAAAAATAAGACCGAAAAGAGGAAATTGCCTTACAAATATAACTGGAAGAATGCTTTCTTACATTTTCGGGATAATATTGTAGCACTGTTTAGCAGAAAACATGTAGCAAAACTATTAGATGAATTAGTCGAAAATATTGCTCGAACCTTAATAGCAATAAAAAAAGGTAGGCAATTTTCAAGGAAAAAATTAAGACCACCATGTCGAACAAATCAATACTATAAATGAATATTGAAACTTAAAAGAAAGACCTAATCATTACATATCGCCTCAAAATGTTTACCCTTAAAATAAGGCAAGGGAAAAGTACATCCTACACTCAAAAAAGGAACCTGGACTGAACATGAAAACTCAAAAAATGACATTTTGAGTCACAAAATTATTCATCTCATATGCTTAGCTTAACTGCATTGGGTGAAACCCGTGGTTAGGGACAACTACACGATCCTGATTTTGGCGGCATTGTTGCCTTTTTTTCTGCAACAATGCTGACAAAATCATATCGACGTAATCGCTATAACCTGACACTTTCCCAGAACTTTAAGCCAAGCTCACAGCCCCAAGAACCTTTTTATATTACCGGACTGTAAGTTTGCTCTGGTTTGGGCATCTGCTTCATCTTCTCTTAATGAAGCGATTCTCAAGGCCCCAGTCTTGTAATCCAGAATCGGCGAATGGGTGCCAAAACCAAACTTTTCCTTGCCTAAGGTTTCCATCAATCCCGCCAAATCAAGGACATTTCTGCCGGAAGTATCCATAAACACATCGGACTTTTTAAATAATTCCAAATCCTCTTTTTCCAAATGTGTGCTGCCGGACAAGTTAAGCACCATAAACTTAGCATCAGGAACAGCCTTTACAATTGGCATTACATCGCTTAACCTCCATTCATTGCTTATGTCCAACCAGGAACTTGGACGGCTATCTACCATTCTCAATGTAAGGCCAACGGGTATACCCATATCTCTGCACATTTTCACCAATTCGACACATGAAGGATGATCCAGGTTGTAGCGGTGGTATTTAGGGAAAATCCTAATCCCTTTCATGCCTAATTTGCTGGTGCTCTCCTTCAGATCTGCTTTCCAACCTGAATAGACCGGATTAATCACGGCAAATGGAATCAAGCGATCAGCCCATTTGCGGTTGGTTTTGATTTCCTCATAGGTCTCCCGATTGGCAGCCTGGGTGTCTTTATAAAAAATCCCATTGATATTGGTCAAAACCGAAGCTGAGATACCATTGGCATCCATCCTTTCCACCAAATCCTTACAAGTACTGTTTCTTACCTGACGAAAGGGCCAGTGACCTATATATGTATTACTATCTATCCACATGGTTACCTGACTTTTTAAGTACATTATTATAATTATCAAAAAAGAGCTTCTTCTTTTGGGTATCCGTAAGGTCAGCAGCCATCATATGGCCTACTCCCTGAAAAAAGCTATTGTCACAGCCAAAGAAGATCCTATCTTCCCCTACATGCTCCATGGCATAAGGAATGATATCTCCCTCATTATTACTTCCCGATACATCTACAAACACATTGGGATAAGGCGCTACGGCTTTACAAGCATCCAACCAATCGCCTCCACCAGCAAGGTGAGCCAGTTGGAACATGGCCTCCGGATAGCGCTCCGCAATCAATACAAAATCATCAGGAGTAGAAACATTCTCAGGTTCTCTGGCATCGAAAATAACCCTGGACTTACCGATCCCCATGTGCATCAAGATGATCATCTTCATGTCTATGTATTTTTCGATAATCGGGTAAAACAAAGGATCACTTATCTTCACATGATTGTAAAGTTTCAAACCTGTCATGCCATGGTCCATGCATCTTTTGATTTCCTCCATTGCCTGCTTAGGAAATGCTGGATTGACCGTTGGCTGTCCAATAAACCTGTCAGGGTATTTTTTCATGGACTTAAGGATTAAATCATTGCAAGCAATAAACTCTTCAGGAAGCCCCTTGCTTCCCGGAGCCATCGGCCTTGAAATCACCAATTTTTCAATCCCTAACCGATCTGCAAAACCTATTTGGGTTTCAGGACTATCGGCTGTAAAATAAACATGGGCATGGGAATCTATTTTCCTGTATTTCATGACCTCTTTCATAAGGTCATTCTCTTCTTGCGGTTTTTCCTTGCTTGTAAAACCAGTCATATGTACGCCCAATGCAATCCCTGAAACAGAAACGGCACCAGTCGAAAAAAACTTTCTTCTATTCATATTTTCTAACTGTTTTTAGAATTTAAATATTCGATGCTAAATCGACACCTTGATCATGCCCTAGAACAAATCATTTACTCTTATATTTTTCTGACAATCCCCAAGCTAAAGAGACAATGCTTCCCTCCAAACCAATTCTTCTTTTTGGACGGAGGCAGCAGCAAAGTGTCCACTAAGTATTTCCTTGCCCTTGCCATGTTCAATACTCATTTCTCCATTGCCATGCATGGACATAATATAGTCTTTTCCTAATGAAGTTTCCACCTCTACAACTCCGGTTTTGTCCACAAGTGCTACATTTTTGACAAATGACTCCTCTCCATCGAAGCCCTCAAAGACAGAAACAAAAGTCTGTAAGCCCTCTCCTCTTTTCCGCCTTACAAAATAAGGCAGTGTGGCGCCAATATCTGCATTCTTCCAATCTTTTTGTCCCCAGCCATCGCCAACAAACATCTCCTCCCCTTCTTGCCCAAGGGACCAAGCCCGAGTAGTCATTCCATTCTCAGATCCCCATTGGCTGTTCCACGTTCCTTTTCCATTACTGGTCCTGGTTTCTTTAAAATCATAAAGTGTCAATCCAGCCTTCGCCATGGGAGAAATACCATTTATTGTCAGTTGCTTACTCGGGGCGTGGAAAACATAATCCTGAATTTCACCGCCCTGTACCCTAAAGAAATCCACCACATAACTGTGTCCGTTTCCATGATCGACCAATACAGCCGTTCGCTTATAAACAGAAGTCTGGGAATAGGCCGTTGAAGCCATTTCCATTATTTTGACTTTAGGAAAGGTTTTGAACAACAAAATCTCTCCCCCTCTTCCTTTACTAATCTGGTTCTCCTCATCGATCAGCACCGTATTGTGCGCCAAGGCCCTGATATTATTGGGTTTTAGCGGATGGTCCCAAAGGTATCCCAAGTCAGAGAGTAAGGAAGCACCATTCTTCCAATAGTAAAGGTTAAGGCTGTCATTTTCATGGTGAATACCCCAAGGGCTAGCACTCAATAACAATAAGCTTTCCCTACCGTCAAGCCCCGTTCTAAGGTGGCCAATTTGCAGATTTGGCGGGCACCAATCTGGGAACGATAAGACAGCTCCTTTTTCCTTTTCCAGCTTTGGCTTTCTGTAATACATGGAGAAAGACAAAGCGCCATTTGGCTTGGTAAGGTCATAAGGAAGTCGAAGCACAGGTTCTACTTCACTGTCAGTGAATTCGCTGTTAAACCCCGCTGATCCACTGTGTAAAAGAAGTTCATCCCCGCAAAGTTCTTTTAGCAAGGCGAGGTATTCCTTTTTCTCCGGATAATTGGCGACCATTAACTCCACATAAGCCACATCAAGCGTGGTGTTTTCGAAAGAGTCCGCATAGGGTGGGTATTTTAAATCCCCTTGCAAACCTTTGAAAAAGGCCTCCCAAACCAGTTTATAATTGCTATCATGGTAAAGGTCTAAATCGTCTATTCGTTGTCCCGTCTTGTCCTTATATCCTGAGGGGTCTGAATACCCATGAGCAGCTTGGGCCATGTCCCAAATCCCTCCCAAGGTCATCAAACCATAGAAAGGGGATTCGCTGGTAGTCCCATCAGGCAAATACCAACCATCAACGGTCATATTGAATCCTTCAAGTCCAAACCTAAGCAAACCCGGATGCCCTACACACATCCCAACCAGGGCTACGGCCGTTCGGTTACTTACAGATTTATTGTTTAATTTTTTGTCGCAAACCAGCAAAATGGTGCTTTCAAGAAGCAGGTCTTTTTCTATTCTGCGTTTGTCTTGTTCAGTATAAAGAGGGGTTCCATCGGACTTTTTTGCCTGACAAGTCAGGTCATAGGCGGTCACAACTTTTCGCACAAAATCGGATTCCAAGCCTACGCCACTTGCCCTACCAGCACTCCAGAACCCTGTCCATAAAGCATTGTCAGGTACGTTTGGTGGTGGACACAATTCCGGCTCCGGCAGGTTCATCATATTGAGCGCTGCCTTTTTTGGATCCATGTCCGCAAATTCACCATAGCCAACATGGATCAGCCAGCCGGGATAGCATTTGGCTAGCCGAAGCAGGATCTGTCTGCATGTTGCAACATAGCTAATGTTTTCTGTAAGTAGATACCCTTCTGCCAGTGTTTTGCAAAAGCCTGCTATCCATTGTACTTTCCGCGACCTTATATTAGCCGTAAAGCTGGGTCTCCCCTCTTTATAACCAAAGATCACAAAAGGATCTCCGCCACAATAAGTTAGTTTTTGAGGTTTTCCCCAACTCGTCGTTAAGACGATGTCCTCCGGATAGTCACTGTTAGGGAATACCGCATCACACTCAGTACACTGGATTTCCTCTGGATTTTCTACGTCCCAACGCCACAACCCATGTGGATGAACGGGCAAACCTTTGTCTCTGCAAGAAGGACATGGCGTCCATAACGGATCCCCTGGTGTTGTTTCTTCCACCATACTATTTAAAAAGTCTGGTGTGATCTTGCCAATGTGTTGCTTTATGATCGCATCAATCCGATCAAAATGAACCTTTGCCCAATCGTAATTATTAATGTTTTCTTTAGCAGTTTTCAGGTTCTCTTCCTTGATTGTCAGGCAAGGATGATTAACTGAGTCTCGGTACTTTTCCCAATCGGACCAGTCAAGCAACTGTTCGGTATCAGAACATTCAAAGAGTTTGCACGGTGTAGAAGAGAAGGTAATTGGGCTTAAATACATACTTAAGCCCAAAAGCGTACTTTGTTTTATAAAGTCCCTTCTATTCCCTGTTTTATTGTCCATCACTACAGTGTAAAATTTCCTTTTATTGGATTAGGTATATTTAAGAAATCTTAAAAATCAGCCATCATTTGATTAATGCGGCTAAATATTCTTGATTCCAGCGTTGGTTTCCATGTGCCTGGATGACCAAAAGCAATTTGTGAAGTAGCTCCTTCGTAACCACCTTCGTTCAACACTGTTCGGGTAGGGATATAAGCCATCACATCATTTGAGTAACCAAGAACAAATAAATCATTTCCATACTGGGTTTTCAGCTTGACAGAATAGTCAACAACTGGCTCTCCCCCAAGGGCAACCAAAAATTGCGCGCCCAATTTCCAAATTTGAATGGGATAAGGATAAGATAAGTTTACCTCCTTATTTTTCACCTTTTCATGCATCATTTTGGCCCAGCGTTGGTAATGTCCGCTACCTTCCTTGATCATTTTCTCCAAAACCTCATTAGAAGGCGGTTCATTCAATGCCAGGTTTACTTCCGAGTAAGCTGTTTTTAATTGAGGAGTCAAAGGTTTCATTTCTTTAACCAATACACTCTCTACAGCAGCTGCCAATTCTTTCCCATACTTTTTAGCCAAAGGAAGGGTTCTTCTCGGCAAAGGATTTTGATCGGCTCCTGCACCTTGAAAAAACATTGCTGTAGCACCTGGATACATTTTCTCAAGTTCAATTTGAGCAAACCCAGGGTAATCACCGGACCACTGGCTGATTGACAAAACAGTGGCATGACAGGCATAACCAAAAGTTATGGCATTTAGGTTGCCTTCCATATCTGTAACTTTCAGCACGGGTACCGAATAATCATTAGGCCCATTCACCTTTGTAGTTGCCTCCATGCTGGCTTCCGAATTGTTCCTTCGATTTACCTGAAACCTGGTTACTCCACTCTCTGAATAAATCTTTGCCGGGGCCAAGCCTGCCAATGCATCCCCTACTAGGGCTACTATTTGTTCTTCTAACCAAGCCGAATAATGGATAACCTTTTCAACTTCTTCTTGATTCAAAGGGTAAACATGGTACAAATAGTCTTTCAGCACAGGGCCGGAATGAGAATGAGAAAAATTCATCAGCACAGCATCCTCAGGCAGAGAATACCGAGCCTTAATTTTCTCCTTGATGCGACTGCTCATGTCTCGAGGCATGCCCGAAAGGTCATTGGTAATTAAAACGGCTGTATTGTTATCCTCATCCTGAATGGCAAGTGCTTTGGACCATATAGGGTGAATGGTACCTTCAGAAGGCCCTGTTCTTGAAGCAAAGCCAGCCATCCACATAGGGACTTTAGGTGTAATGTCTACTTTTGCCACATTTGCTTTCCAATGCGCTGAGGCATCCTGAGCGGACAAAAGGGAAGCGCTAAAAAAGCTACTAGCTATAAGTACCAAAAAAGACAGGTGCTGAATGTGTTTAATGTTGTTTTTAATATTTCTCATGGCGCTATTAAGGGATATTCCACAGTTTTAATGCCTACACTTTCAGCAAGCTTTACTGCTTCGGAAAGGATATTGTCTTCTATTGAAGCTGCCCATTGGGTGGTAAAAAGCGGAGACCTATTGGCCTCATAGCCACCTTCTGCAAGCACTACTTTAGTGGGGATATAGCCCATCACATCATTGGAATAGCCCATCACAAATATATCCGGGCCAAAAATCTTTTTAAGTTCCAGAGAATACCCAACAAGGAGTTCACCTCCTAAAGCAAATAGAGGTTGATCGCCTATTTTCCATGCTTGTACTGGATAAGGATAGGAATCCTTAATTTTTTCTCCTTTGTCCAATCTAGCTATCCAGATTTTTGCATATTCTTTCAGGTAATCTGGATAACCTGGAATTACACCACTGATTATATCTTCAAGTTCTGATTTGGTAGGAACGTCCTTAGCAAAGGTCAGGTCTATTTCTGAATAAGCCGTTGATAGTGTTCCTTCCAATACATTCATGTCTTCATTTATAACCCGCTCTACAGCAGCTGCCAGCTCTTTGCCATATTGCTGTGCCAGTGGTGCGGACCTTCTTGGCAATGGGTTTTGATCGGCTCCTGCTCCTTGGAAAAACAAGGCGGTAGCACCTGGATAAAGCTTCTCCAGTTCTATCTGAGCAAAGCCTGCATAGTCCCCTGATAGCTGATAATCAGACAGAACAGTAGGATGGCAAGCATAGCCAAAAAGTATTGCTTTAATCTCTCCTTTTTGGTCTTCGACTTTTATGACAGGGACAGCGTAATCGTTGGGACCTTTTAATTCAGTTTGTGCGTTTAATTGGGCTTCTTTGTTATTTCTTCTGTTGACTTGGAATCTCGTCACCCCATTATCAGAAGACAAGGTTACGGGTTCAAGTGCCTTGATGGCATTGCCCACCAACTCCACTATTTCCCTCTCTACCCGAAAGGAAAATTGTTTAATTTTATTGTATTCCTCTTTACTAAGCTGGAATTCATACCTGGGATAGTCCGTCTCCGGGCCGGTATGTGTATGCGAACTATTTAGGATAATCTGATCCCTTGAAAGCCCATATTTCTCTTTCAATTGGTCTCTTATATTATCGGACAGAAATTTTCTGAAAGCCAACAAATCTGTGGTCACGATAACAGCAAGTTTACCATTGGAATCTTCTATTGCAAGGGCTTTGGCCCAAACGGAATGCCTAACACCTTCTGAAGGTTTCTTTCTCGCGGCATAGCCTCCCATCCAGATGGAACCTTCAGGGGTAATTTCAACTTTATCCACTCCGGCTTTCCAGGAGGATATTTTTTGTTGTGCATGTAACTGATGGCTAAACAATAAAACTGTTAGGCCTAAAAAAATAAGGTTACAGGATCTTTGGAAAATTATTTTCATGAGTCAATATTTAATGGAACGGATTTAATCGTTTTAAAACCAATTAAACAAAAAGGCTCAATGACCCTTCTCAGGTGCAGCCTTCATAAGAAAGACATTCTTATTGGTTTAGAGAGTAGTTAACTAATCACCTGGTTGAAAATAGTAAAGTTGGCTGTTATTGGAATGATTTCATGAACTGATAAAATGGTTTAAGCATGTTTTGGGTTTAAAATGCTTGAACCCGAAATATGCAATAGACAGTCTATTACGTGCTGAAATCGCTTCAAAATCAGCCTGATTTTCTTGCGATTGCAACACTCATCACTAATTCTATTACATAATCCGGGCTGAAAGTATAACTTTATCAAAATACTTCAGATAAAGTTATTCAGCAAAAAATAACAGGTCTTTCTTCTTCAATCGTTTAATTGAATACCGGTATTGATTCTAGGTGGAATGGATTAAACCCGAAATATGCAATAAATATTCTATTACGTGCTGAAATCGCTTTATAATCAGGCACTTCGTTGCTGTTTTCAATTTCACCATAGCGGTGCTATGCTAAAATCTCCAAACAGCCTGATTTTTTTGCGATTGAAACACTCCCTGGGAAAGTTCAGGACAGGCATCACCCCTGACATTGTCAGGGCGGAGAAATTCTATTACATAATCCGGGTTAAAAAAAATCCCTCTGCTAAAGATTTAACAGAGGGATTTAATTAACTATTCTATAGTTTCCAAAGGAGGAACATTGTTCTCTGCTCCAACATAACCTATATTTTGGTTAATTGTCCCTAAGGAGTTTGCTGTTATCACATTATTGTCAATTGGCCATAACACGTGAAATGGTGCAATTGCAGGAGTATTTCCAATCACAATAGGCTTGATAGTATACATGATATTTTTCTCCATGATTCTATCGTACCACCAGTTACTGTCAGCAAATCCATCCAAAGTATAACCTCCAAGACCTTGAGAAGCCATGATGTAAGATACCCTTACCATTTCTGAATGGCGAGGAGTTTCTAGGAACAACTCACGAGCTCTTTCATCAAAGATGTATTCGATAGTAACATCAGAAGCATCTATTGGAAGGGCATTGGCTCTGTTTCTAACCATATTGATATCAGCAGCAGCTGCATCCATTTGGTTTTTCCAATAGTAAGCTTCAGCACGTAGAAGGTAAGTTTCTGCAAGTCTAAAGATATACCAGTCACCATTTCCACCCATAGGCACTGCAGTAGGTGATTGTTGAGGCTGGTAAGTTTTATAGAAAATCAATGGGAAATGCTTATAAACTGAATCCTGAGGAGCAGTCATATACATAGGATTAATAGGTTTTCCAAAGTCAACAGACTCAGGATTGGTATATACCAATTCATGCTTATCAATCCAGTTAACATCACTTCTTCTAAGGTCAGGAGTAGTCATGTAATCAAACCCATCTTCTTCCCAAATATCATAAAAGCTATAAGGAGTAGAGATCATATCTGGGTTACCTCTTCCTAATGAATCATATCTTGGTCCATTGTCAAAAGTACCTCTTAAACCTTGGCTATCACGAATGGAAGAATGCCACCAAGATGCGTGGAAATGTCTCATAGTATACAAACCAGCAGTTTGTGCACCAGAAGGGGCTTCAAATCTATCAACCATCGCTAAAATGGTTTCTGTATTTGCACCAATATTCTTGTTTTCAGGACGGTGTAAATCCCAGATCACATTTTTCTCCGCAATATCAGCTTCAGAGCCAAATCTATCTTCAACCAATGCATAACCACCATTGATAACTGCTGAAGAAGATGCTATGGCTTTATCAAATTCCATATTGGCAAGGTAAACCTTGGTCAACAAATGGTTACCAGCACCCTTAGTAATCGCTCCTGGAACAGCCGCTTCAGGCAACCATTGCACTGCATATTCCAAATCTGCTTGAATTTTATCAAGAATGGCCCAACGGCTATGTGTTTGGTAATCCAATCTTACACCTCTTACCTCTTCTCCAACAAATGGAACATCACCATAAGAGTTGATCAACCAGTAATACCAAAATGCCCTGTGCCATAAACTTTCAGCCAAGATCGCATTTCTAGTGGCATCATCCTCCCATTCGATATCATCAATTCTTCCTATAACTACATTGGCATTTTTGATGAATTCAAAAGACTCAGAAAAAAGAGGCACAAAGGTATAATAACGATCAAAGAAAGGAGTGGTTTGAAACCAGTCCATTTGGAATGTTGGAGTACCTCCTTCAGAAGAAGACCATTCCCCCACCATATAGTGTCTTCTACTACCTGTTACACCTTCAGTAAGGGCTTTCCTCATGGTAACCAAACCAGCTTCATAGCCAGATGCATCTATAAACACATTCTCCGGGGCAAAGAAGGAGAGCGGTTTTTGTTCGAGTAAGTCTTCTGAGCAGGAAAATGCTAGTAAACCTACCAGAAAAAGGAACAAATATTGTTTTATATATTTCATAATATTTAAATCTTTTTGGTACTAAACATTAAAGCGAAAGGTTGATTCCTGCAGAAAACGATTTTGGCATTGGTGTGTTTCCTAAAACAGGTCGATCACCCGGTTCATCAGGAATACTGGTGGATTCAGGATCCCATCCTGGCCATTTAGTAAAAGTCAGAAGGTTACGTGCAGAAACAAACACTCTGATACTTTTTGTTTGCAACTTTTCTGCGATATAGGAAGGAATATTGTAGGACAAAGAAACGTCCTGTACCCTAAGGAATCCTAAGGATTTAAACACCCTTAAACCTCCACCATATGCACCATGAACTTCGGAAGTACGCGCATATTCATTTTCTCCATTAGTTGGTGTCCAGTAAGGGATATCCATGATATTGATTCTATCATAAGTTGAGGACTCATGCGTTGCATAGGTAAACTCTCCAATATGTCCTAAATCAGCTCTCAAGAAAATAGTTGCAGTGAAATCTTTAAGGAAAGTGAAATCATTTCTTAAACCCAAACGGTATCTAGGTCTGGTATGTCCGATAAACTGTTTGTCAACCAAAGCATCATACACTCCATCATTATTTACATCCTCTGATTTGTAATCACCAGGCTGCATATTGTAAACAGCTGCTTCGTCAGCTTCATCCAATTGCCAAACTCCTTGTACATTATAATCCCATACTACATCAATTGCCTGTCCTGGGAACCATTGATTGGTATAATCAGGAACTTCTCTGGTAACAGTTTCACCTCCAATGATTACCTCTTCAGTATCACCAAATAATTTAACAATTTTGTTCCTGTTCAAAGAGAATACAAAATTGGATTTCCATAAAATATTAGGACGGTTTACGTTTACTGTATTAATGGTGATATCCAATCCTTTATTTCTTAATTCACCTAAGTTCGCAGTGATGCTGGAAAAGCCGGTTATTTCAGGCAATTGCCTGTTCATCAACAAATCAGTGGTAGTCATGTCATAGAATTCTGTAGAAACATCAATTCTATTTTCTAACAATCCCAAATCCAAACCAATATTGTAAGACTCGGTTTTTTCCCACCTCAAACCTTGGTTTGCCAATGTATTGTTGTACAATCCTAGTTGAACATTGGTTCCATCATAGTATAAGTTGGTACCAATTTGTGCCAAAGAAGAATAGATTCCGATATCCCTGTTACCATTGACACCCCAGGATCCTCTAAGTTTCAATAAACTGATTGCTGTATTCTGAGGGAAGAAAGGTTCTTCAGAAACGATCCATCCTAAAGCCACGGCTGGGAATGTCGCTACATTATTGTCTGCACCAAAAGCAGAGTAACCATCTCTTCTTACTGAAGTGGTCAACAAGTACCTGTCTAAATAGGTATAGTTAAGTCTTGCCATGTAGGCATTTCCACCAGCTTCAGTATCCTTAGTTTCAACAAGTGGTCTTGCACCAAACTGAAGCCCATTGTATCCTAAGGCTTGGTTAGGTTGGAAAGTTTGATTTTCTCCATAAGAATTAAAGGTCTTGGTTTGTTCAGCATTGTAAAGCAAGGTTACATTAAAATTATGATCACCTATTTCTTTGCTCCAAGTCAAGATATTATCAACCATCCATGCATTCAAAGAATAATCCGTTCTCGTACCATATCCATCCAATCTGTCTCTACCACCAATAATTGTTTCAGGTCCCCAGAAATTATAATTCTTTTGGAAGTTGAATCGAGGCTGGTAAGACAATTTGTACTGAATACCAAAAGGCAATTTCACATTCGCATACAAAGAAGCGAAAACACCAGTAGTCTTATTAAGTCTTTCCTGGTACGTATTATTGATCAATGGATTTACAATGATCGGATATCCATGAGGATACCAATTCAAACTCCCATCTTCCTCATACTTCGAACTATAAGGGCTGATTGAGGCAAAATTCATACTAGCTGGAACAGAGCTATTATCGGTATTTGAGAATTGCGTGTTAGTACCCACATTTAACCAATCGGTTACCTTAAAGTCTAAATTCAACCTAGATCTAATAGAGCTAAAATCATCACCCACCAAATAATTTTGGTTATCTACATAACCCAAAGACCAGTAGTATTGGAATTTTTCATCTCCACCACTAATACTCAAATCATAATCTTGTCTTACACCATTACGAGTGGCTTCATTCATCCAATTGGTAGTATTACCGGCAAGATATTGATCTATCTCAGTATCAAAGAAATTAAGTCTGTTCAAGTACTCCAAAGTATTGTCTGAATTTGAATTGGCATTGGCATTTCTCCATTGATCAAGGGAAACACCATCTGATAGGCTAGCAGGATCATCCCAATAGTAATCAGGACGATCAGCAACACCTAAGGTCCTAAAGAAATCTCTTCTAAAGTCCTCATATTGTTCAGCATTTTTTGGTCCGAAATTTTTATTGGTATAGGTGTTGATACCCGTTTTGGCTGAGAAATTAATAGTTGGCGCACCGGATTTACCTTTAATAGTAGTTATCATTACCACACCGGAAGCTGCCTTAGATCCAAAAACTGCAGCGGAACTCGCATCTTTTAAGATATCAATTGACTCAATATCATTTGGGTTAATATCGGAAAGAGCACCATAAAAGATCACACCATCTACCACGATTAATGGTGAGGTTCCACCATTGAGAGAAGTAGGTCCCCTTACCTCTAAAGAAGTCCCACCAGAAGCAGAAGTTCCTTGGCTACCATAAAAACCGGCTACTGTACCTGCTAACATATCAGAAACCTGAGTCAATGGTTGGTTCTTAAATGTAGCTGCATCCACACGGGTTACCGCACCTGTAAGGTCACTTTTCTTTTGAGTACCATAACCTACAACAACAACCTCATTTAAGTCTGTTGCACTAGTCGTTAATCGTACATCTATTGTAGTCTGGTTACCTACTTTAATTTCTTGATTCAAAAAGCCTATAAAAGAGTAAACCAATGTGGCCTCACTATTAGGAACACTTATTGAATAAGTTCCATCAATATCCGTTATGGTACCGATACCGGAACCTTGCAAAAGAATATTAACACCCGGTAAAGTTTCACTGGTCGCAGCATCCATCACCACTCCAGTAACGGTAATTTCATTCTGTGCTTTTGCTCCTGAAAGCCCTACAAAAGAGACGCCCAAAAGTACCATAAAACTAAAAGCCAATCCACGCAATTTACCTTTGCTAGGCTGGCTATATGGTTTTGAAAAAGCACCTATTTGCTTTTTTAATTTGGTAAGAATTTTTATCATAACATTGAATTTTGGTTTGTGAAACTTCTTATCACTCTTTTGTTGCCTATTAAAGCTTCAAATGAATTTTAAGAAATAAAGTGGATTAAGCAGGTTATTTTTTCATTATATTATAGCACGTATTTTATTGAAGATTTAACTCTCCATTCCGAAATACGCTTAAAAGTTATTACAAATATTTTTAATACTAATAAAACTAAAAAAATAAGTTTGTATTATTTTACACCAATGGTTCTAAATTCAACAAAATAGAAGTCCCAAAACTGGCATTTCTTCAACAAAGCAGACTTTATTTTGAAATTCTAAAAAGGGCATATCCATAGTGTTTGGGGCAGTAAATCACCAAAAAATATCCCAAATCACATCCTCCATTTACCAATATTATATTCAATTCCAATCCAAGAAAAATTTCATTTCACTAACTTCCTAAAACACCATTTCTCCTCAAACTCTACTGCCAATACCATTATAAAAAGTCATTTACTAAATGTTTTTTTTGTAAACATTGAATCCAGCCCTACCAAAACAAACCGCTTCGATAGAGCTGAATTTAATAGACTTATCATCAATTTTATTAACGACCGAATGTAACCCCTAAATTGATTCCAGAGCCCCAACCGGTATTTCCTGCGGAAGTATATTCTACCATAATCCCAAAATTCTTTTTATCCCCAGGATACCATCTTGTTCCTAATACAATCCCTAGCTTATTGTGATTAAGAAAGGTAGCATAACTACTACCAATAGATGGCCAATATTGTCCAAATGTAAACCCCAAATAGGGCTCCAATCCTGCTACGCTTAGTTCTTCGTCAGAAAATTCTTCAAGAGCCTGAAAAGCATAGCCAACAGCTCTTACTGTCATCCCTAAAGACACCAAGGTTTCATCAGAATATAAAGGCTGTCTTAGGTCCGTACCTACGGCTAAGCCTAAACTTAGAAAATTGGCTACCCCTCGTTCAATATATAAGGACACGGGTGGGATTGTTAAACTTGAAAATTTACCCCCTAGGGTGGGATCGACTGCAAGTGTGTAAAACATGCCGTCTTTAGCAGTTTGTGCATTTGCATTATAATTCAAAGCCATTGTACTTACCAATAGCATTAGAATTAGGATTTTGTTATTGTGCTTTTTCATATTTAGTTAATTTATGTTGAGTTTGGGTTATATTTTTTTGTAAATTGAAGCACAGTATCCCCACAATAAAAAACAATACAACTTCCTCATTGTCTTTTACTTAGGCACTTTACAATTGAAATCAAATATATTGTTTAATGAATAAAGCATGAATTGGAATTCGCGAATGGTGGCTAATTATTCGTGAAAACCTCTCCTCATTGTGTGAAAAATATATTGCCCCTAATTCAATGGGTTTATTTTGGCTAAAAACCCATATACGGCCTTGATCGATTTGGCTCATTTGAGCATTTCTGAATTGAAAATCACTCAGGACCTGTCTTGATGTAGAACTACTAAAAGAAAAACAGGGTAAGTTATCGAGAAAGGGGATTTCTATTAATTAAGGTCTATTGAAGAAGTCAGATTTAACCCGGATTATGTAATAGGATTTCTCCGCCCTGACAATGTCAGGGGTGAAGCCTGTCCCGTGTTTATGGGAAGTGTTGCAATCGCAAGAAAATCAAGCTGTTTGAAAATTTTAGCATAGCACCGTTATGGTGAAATTGAAAACAGCAACAAAGTGGCTGATTTTGAAGTAATTACAGCACGTAATAGATTGTCTATTGCATATTCCGGGTTTAAGCTAAGCCAACTGAATAGGACACTTACCAGTACCTACTTCCATGGTCAAGAGGCAAGAAATTATCCCCTATTAATTATATTTTGTGTTTTACTACAAATACAGGATCAAATTAGAATTATCTCAAAGGAGGAATTGACCTTTCCACATAAAGCCCCTTTTTTATTCAACTGTATTTTTCTAAATTAAAGCCTATTACAATAACCACTGAACCATGAAATGCAAAGAAATCAGATTACCCCAGGATCTTGACAAATCCTTTATTGTGTTTAGGGAGAAAGGACAGTACATACCATGCCCTTGGCATTTTCATCCTGAATACGAATTGGTATTGGTTTTAAAGAGTACCGGAAAACGCATGGTAGGAGACCATATCGGCAAATTCCAGACTGGGGATTTAGTATTGGTCGGGCCTTATTTACCTCATGTATGGTCCAATGACCCCATTTATGTTAATGGACAGGCCACAGAGGAGGCCGATGCATTAGTCATCCAATTTAAAGAGGACTTTCTGGGTGGTGAATTTCTTAACCTACCTGAGATGAAACCTTTCAGAAACTTTCAGAAGCTATCGAGACGAGGAATGTCTTTTTATGGAAAAACAAAGGAACAAATTAATCCATTGATCATCGAGATGATTCATATGAATGGAATCCAAAGATTATCCAATTTGCTGTCCATATTCGATATCCTCGCCCATACAACGGAATACGAATTACTCGCCAGTCCAGTATATGTATCCCAATTGGACCCACCCAATACGGACAAAGTTTCAAAAGTTAAAAACTATATATTAAACAATTTTAACCGAGACATCAGCCTAGCAGAGGTTGCCTCCATTGCCAATATGGCTGTTTCCACTTTTTGTATGTTTTTTAAAGACCAATACCGGATTACATTTGTCGAGTATTTAAATTCTATTCGGATTGGTCATGCCTGCAAACTACTCATAGAGGAAAATGATAGTATTTTGGAAGTAGCCTATAAAAGTGGTTTCAACAACCTAGCTAATTTTAATAGGCAGTTTAAAAAATTTAAATCCATGACCCCTACTCAATTCAAGAAAATCATAAATGAGACCGAAATGGCCTCTTAAATAGATTCCCAATAATTATTGCACACAGAGCCGCAGAGGCGCGAAGAGATGTATTCTACACCCTAACTAGGGTTAAGAAAAAAAAGCTAATCAAAGGGTTACCTTTTAAATAAGAGGCATCCCTATTCCCTTTGCGTCTTAGCGCCATTGCGAGAAACAATTATCTGAAAATAATTTATAAATATTGCACGCAGAGTCGCAGAGAAAAAACCTCAGCACTTTCATGAATAAAAAACTTTGCGCCTTAGCGCCTTTGCGAGACCAACAATCTGAAAACAACCTATAAATATTGCACTCAGAGTCGCAGAGTCGCGAAGAGATGGTTTCCTCATCATTACAATAGCCCAAAATAAAACAAGTTATATAAGTGTCAACTATTCAAATAAAAGTAACCCTATTCCCTTTGCGTCTTAGCGCCTTTGCAAGAATTAATAACCTGAAAATAACTTAAAATATTGCACGCAGAGACGCAGAGTAGCGAAGAGATGTTTTCTACGTAATAACGAAGGTCGAGAATAAAAAAATATAAATCAAAGGGTAAGGTATTCAAAAAGAGGTAGCCCTATGACCTTTGCGGCTTAGCGCCTTTGCGAGAACTAAGAACCCAAAAAAAACTAGTAAATATTGCACGCAGAGACACAGAGTCGCGAAGAGATGTTTTCTACACCCTAACGAGGGTTAAGAAAAAAAAGCTAATCAAAGGGTTACCTTTTCAATAAGAGGCATCCCTATACCCTTTGCGTCTTAGCGCCTTTGCGAGAAACAATTATCTGAAAATAATTTATAAATATTGCACGCAGAGACGCAGAGTCGCAGAGAAAAAACCTCAGCACTTTCATGAATAAAAAACTTTGCGCCTTAGCGCCTTTGCGAGACCAACAATCTGAAAACAACCTATAAATATTGCACTCAGAGTCGCGAAGAGATGGTTTCCTCATCATTACAATAGCCCAAAATAAAACAAGTTATATAAGTGTCAACTATTCAAATAAAAGTAACCCTATTCCCTTTGCGTCTTTGCGCCTTAGCGAGAAACAATAATCTGAAAATAATTTATAAATAGTGCACGCAGAGACGCAGAGTCGCGAAGAGATGTTTTCCTCATCATAACAATAGCCCAAAATAAAACTAGCGTACTAAGAGGTACCTCTTAATATTTATGGTCTACGAATCCGGTCTAATTATTTCTCTACGACCTTACTAAGGCAAATCCGGAAGCCATCTCGTGAATCCGAGTAAGAGGTACTATGTAGGCCTAACCTTACCGCAGATCGGGCATTGCCTGGCACGTCAAAGTAATTACCACCACGACAAACGGGTTTGTAATTTTCTTTAACGCTATAAAATGCTTCATGCCCACCTTTTGGATCAAAGTGATCCAAGACGATTTCCCATACATTCCCCAACATGTCTGCCAAGCCGAACCCATTTCTTCCTTTTTCGCCAAAATAATCAACGGGAGATACAAAAGAAAAGCCATCACTCCATGGTACTTTAGCCAAAGGCCATGTCTTGTTCCTTCCCGGTAAAAAATCAACACTTGAAATATTAAAGCGGCCCTCTCCATCTCTTAAATCGTTTCCCCACCAATAATAAGTACTTTCTTCATTACCCCCACGACAAGAATAGGCCCACTCCGCCTCCGTAGGCAGGCGGTATTCCATCCCCTCTGGAAGTCTTCCTGCTACTCTTTCCTTTTCTGTCAACCACTTCCCAAAAGCATTTCCATCATTCCAACTAACACAAACTACCGGATAGTCATCCCTTAGCGGGAAACCAAAATTAGGGTCTCTCCAACTTTTATTTTCTGCTTTGATCCAAGGATGAGGGGGTGCCAAGCCTGATATTTTCCACTCTGGATCAAAAACCTGTGTCATTCCGCCTGGTTTTTCTGCATCGGAGACATATCCGGTTTCCTCTACGAACCGCCGGAATTGCCCTACTGTAACTTCTGTCCTACCCATCCAAAACCCATTCTTCACCTCCATTAGTCGAGGTAATTGACCTTCATAAGATTCCCTTTCCGTCCCTGCAGTAGCTCCTCCTTCAGGACCTGTGGCCCAAGCTTTTTCTTCTGGCGTGCTTCCCATATAAAATTTACCGGCAGATATATAGACAAGTTCAAGAGAAACTCCCTTGCCCAATTCAACTTTTCTGGATTTTGGCTCAGCACCAATTGCGTCAAAGTGGTCTGTAATCAAACTACTTAAAGCCAGTTGATCACTTGAAAATGAATAAACTGTCGGACCCATTAAAACTCCCATACCCAAAATAGACAATACAAGTAAGCTTTTCATAAGATATTTATTTAATTTTTTGATAACTCTTGTAAAACGGATGCAGACCCTGAGACAAGACCCACAAACCCCTAGACCTTGTTACTTTTTATATAGGAAACAAAATCTAACTAAGCTGTCATCTATGCTCAATATTTACCTCTCTATTTTGAAGAAAACCATTTTTTCAATTGGCTTTCAGGAGTAAGTCCCTGATTAAGGGCTAAGCGCATCCATGCATAATAAATCACGCCTGTTGTGACCATTCCATTTATTAAGGAAATGAAAAACTCTTGACTAAAATAACCTACCAAAAACCCTACAATCCAAGCCAGGAAAGCTGCTGGATTGATTACCATATCCGGACTGCCATCAGCCTTTTCATAGAGGTCCCTCTTTTCAGGAAAAAGCCAATAATCAATAATCACCGTCATGGCAATGGGACCAATCACCCAAGATAAGAACTGAAGGAAGAAGTTAAATATCTGATCAGGTCCATACCAAGCAAAAAACAAGGCTATTCCCCATGATATAAGCAACACAAGTTTTCTGTTTTTCTCCTCCGTTTTATATTTAGGCATGGGTGGTGTTGACATCATGTTGGCTCCGAAATAAATCGCAGCCATGGCGGTAGACCAGGAACCTAGGAATATGGCAAGAAATGAGATTTCCAGCAAACCAAATTCATCCATAATTAAGAAAATATTCCACTCTCCGGTAGCAAGCGCTCCTAGGGTAGCACCGATGTATTGAAAGACCATCATCACGCCATAGGTCAAAAACAAACCTATTGCTGCCTGTTTGCCAGTTTTATAAAACCTTGTAAAATCGGATATTACCGTATTCGCATGCAACCATCCACCTGCTGCGGCAGTGAAAACAACAAAAGAAGAAGCAGAAGCTACCGGAGATTTATCTATGATCGCCATTAATCCTCCACCAGCATCCAATGCACCACAAACGGTAACTATCAAAATAAATACAATGGCAGGAACAGCCAAATAATTTACATAGGCAATCCATTTCATGGTTTTATAAGCAGGAATCAGGAATAAAACGGCCATTAAAAGGGTTATTCCATAAAACAGCACCGAAGATTCAGAACTCACTCCTATTATCCCTACAAAAGAATCCCTAGTAAGATTTAATATCACGGCAAACCAAATGACCGTGGTAATGGCGATAATAAAATTGGGGAGCAAAACTCCTTTGACTCCATAGGAATACCGGAAAATCATGGCACTGGTAAATCCAGTTCTTGCTCCTATTATACCAATCAAAATAGCGATCAAACTGTTAAAAACACCAGCCATGGCAATAACAATAACCGCATCCTTAAATGCCAGTTGTGAACCTACAAGACCACCTACCAACAAACTGGTGACAGTAAGGACCAGCCCCCAAAGGATAAACGTATTACTCCAAAACCCTAGGCGTTTTGAAGCAGGCAATCTAGACCTAACTTCGTCTCCTCTTTCTAATTCATTTTCAATTATCGTTTCTTCCATGGGCTTCTAATTTTTACATTTTTAATTAACCAAAATCATAATTTTCTGTAACCATATTTATTACCTAATTGTAGGCATTCCATCCAAGGCAAGATGGCCTCGGAGGCAGTATTGTCCATAAGGCTGGCAGCGGCAACAGTCACACCTAATTGTAGCGATGCTTTCATCTCCCAGCCTTCATGCATCCCCGCTAAAACCCCAGCAGCAAAAGCATCACCTGCACCAACAGTCCCTTTTACCAATAGCCTCGGCATTTTTATACATGGCTGAAGAATTTGATGCCCCTCTTTATTCAATGCCAGGGCCCCATTGGGAAAGTGTATTACCACCCAACTAAGCACTCCCATATCTAGGATTTTTTTTGCGGCTTTAAAGCCATTTGAAATCAGAAAAACATTGTCAGCGTCTAATAATTGAATCCCTGTAAGGTTGTGTGCTTCCAGCTCATTGATGAAAAGGAAATCAATAAAAGGAAGTGACGAAGGAATCACCTCCGTATACCGATCTGATTGTTCACTTACAATATCAGCAGAGGTATACATTCCTGCCTCCTTTGCCCTTCTTAAAACTTTCGCAGCTCCGGAAAGCCCATCCGATTGAATTCTGTCCAAATTATCCAATAAAAGCAAATAGCCTAAATGGAAAAATTTCGCCTTCGAAACCTCAAAATCAAAATCATCCTCTTCCAATAAAGCATTGGCCCCACGGTGGTGAAAAAAGGTTCGTTTTCCTGTAGAACAAACCGTCATCACATCAGTAAAAGAAGTTTCAACCCCTTTCAAGCGTTTCATTTGCCTGGTTTCTAAACCCAACCTTTCACATTGATTCAAAATATCGTCACCGTATTCATCGTCACCCAACACGCCTACCCCTTCGAGTGGAATTGAAAAGTCCATTTTACGAATGGCCTTCAATACATTGAAAGGAGCGCCTCCGTTCCCTGAATTTTGGCTTAAAATATTGGCCAGGGCATTTTCATTTGGATACACATCAATCATTTTGATGAAATCCAAAATCCAATTCCCCCCAGCCAATATGCCTACTCTATTGCTTTTTTCCATTATTTCATCGAGTCAAATCCAGCTATAGGTGATTTTGTGAAATAACAATTTATTGCATTTGCCATTTAACAATATTTAAGGTATAACAATGGCTGATTTTGATTGGTGTGACTTCAAGGCTGCATCAAAAACCTGATGGCTCATTACCGCTTCTTCTGGAGTAACACATCCTAGTCTTCCCTCAAGAAACCCCTCTCTTTCCGCAAAATAGGCGGCCAACATCTGCATAAAACAATCAGGAAAACCAGGCTCAAATATTCCACCGGTAATGGTAGGGAATGGCACCTGAAAACCAAGATCTATCCGTTGCCAAATTTGCTCCTTTTCCCGATTAAAGGTCCAAAGCACTTTGGTATCTTTGGTACTGTACCTTACACCGCCCTCTGTTCCTAAAACTGTAATAAACCAGGAGTTTGTTTCCCCAGGAGCCAGGCGCTTCATTTCTAACAACATAGGCACTTCTTCTCCTTCAATTGAAATGGTAGAAGAAAGGTGGGCATTGTTCCAGGTATCACATTCACTCCATCCACCTTTTCCATCAGGCCTTTTTGTGACGATCTTTTGAAGCTGGGCATAGACCCTGTCAGGCTTCCACCCCATCCTTAGCGGAATATGCATCACATGCATACCTAAATCGCCCATCACTCCTATATCTCCACAAAACTTGGATTGCCTTTTCCAGTTAATTGGTTTAAAAGGATCCATATCACTTGAATGACAAAACCCAGCCTTGACTTCTATAACCTTACCGAGTCTTCCGGATAAAATCTCCTTAATTACTCGCTGACCTCCTGGGAAAAAGGGCATTTCAGAACTGCACCTTACAAAACGGCCCGATTCATCAATCTTATTTTTGATAATTTTGGCCGCTTCAAGATTTATCCCGAATGGCTTCTCTGCAAACAAATCTTTCCCAGCTTCGAGTACTTTCAGGTAATATTCCTCATGCAGGTGGTGGGGAAGGGCCACATAAACCACATCCACATTTGATGAATCAAGCAAAACTTTGTAATCAGTGGTTAGCAAATCTATAGTAGGAATCTGCTCATACCATTTTAATGCCTCTTTATTGATATCGCAAATGGCTTTTAAAACTACCTTTAAGGGATAATCATTGAGGACAAACCACCTTCCAAGCGCACTCGCCACTTCCTTGCCCATCAGGCCTCCTCCTATTATTCCTACGTTAATGGTTTTCATTTCCTAGTTTGACTTTAATAAGCCTCTCACTTCATCCGGAGTAGCATCATTGTGAACAATAGCCATCAGGGCTCTGGTCATTCCTCCAGGATTGGCATGCTGCACCACATTTCTGCCATAAACAATGCCTTTTGCACCTTGCTTCATCAGGCGATAGGTTCTTTCCAATATTTCTTCGTCACTGGCACGGCCTCCACCTCTTACCAATACAGGTACATCTCCAGCCATCTCAATTACTTTATGGTATTCCTCCACATCATCTGTTGGATCAGCTTTTATTAGATCCGCACCCAATTCTGCTGCCTGCCTGACCATTGGCGTGATCAGTTTTATATTGCCATCTACCATATAACCTCCAGCCTTGTTATTGGGCTGAAAAACCAATGGTTCTATCATTAGAGGCATTCCATAATGGTCACACATGGGTTTTAGCTTAAGTATATTCTGAATACAATGGTCTGTAACTTCTGGCGCTCCAGGGATATTAAAAAGGTTAACAACCACACAGGCCGCATCCAATCTGACAGCCTGCAGTACAGGCTCCTCTATCATTCTACTGTACAATACTTTCTGTAATTCAAGACCATACACATTGGCAACATCAGTTCTTAAAACAAGTGCTGGCTTTCGCTTACCAGGCACAGACTGTAAATGTCGGGCCTGCCCTACGGTCAATTGGATAGCATCTGGATCGGCATCGATCAAAACTTTGACAGATGCTGAAATATTCTCTATTCCACTCAAAAATGTATATTCACTAAAAAACCCATGGTCGATGGCTACATCAAAACATTTTCCAGATTTCTCGTTAAAAAGCCTATTAATCCTACTTAATTTCATACTATTTTTATTTACTAAGGTTATTTCGTTTGATTGAATTAAATTTTAATTCTATTAATTGTATCGCTAATATTTATGGGTTTCCCACCCTGTCTTTTACTTTCATTAGCTGCTTCCATAAATGCATAAATTTCAATGGTTTCTTCTGGTTCTACTGGAAGTTTACCCGTAGTAAAAAAGCCATCTATGGACCTAACCAACCTTTGATACCCTTCAAATTTTCCTATTGAATTAATTCCGTTCGTACCAAATACGGTACCTCCGAAACCAACTTTCCCCATTCGTATACCTCTGAAATACCCCAACTTATCACCTGCCCAATTCCCAACAATCATATCAGTCCCGTTGGTTGAGGTCCTTGTGACCGTTTGACAGCCTGTGCCCATGACACTGTAGAGCGATTCTATCCCATGAATGCCATCCCAGAACATATCCACATGGGATTTTTGAAGGGGAGCAGGCCCGTAAGTTTGCGCTCCCAATAACTCACCCACGTATTCCCCTGCTTTAATCTCACTGTTTTGGCTTCCATAGCGTAAGGCAGAAGAGCTAAAGACTTTGACCCCAAAACGATTGGCTTCATGAAAAATCTTCAATACATTTTCCAGATTTTCTGCCAAAGGTTTGTCGATATAAACAAGCTTACCTGCTTTTAACACAGGCAAAACCTGTTCTAAATGTGGCCTCCCATCGTTGGTCAATAGCATTATAGCATCCGATTTTTCAATGACTTCATCTATTGAATTGACCGTAGATACTCCTTGTTTTCCAATCCTCTCAGCAAAGTCTTGCAACCTTTCTTCAGAGAATTCCACATCAGGATTTCCTTTTGGATGGTATATCGCCACAACTTTACTGTTGTAGCCTCCTGAATTAGCTCCTTCAGCATTCAGAATTTCAGTAAAATCAGCACTATGTACAGAAAGCCCAATAATACCTACGCTAATTTTCGGCTTAATCATTTCCTTGTCAACTGATTAGAATAAGGTTACTAGATTGAACCCGAAATAGGCAATAGACATTCTATTACATAATCCGGGTTGAAACAGATTAATGAATTTAGGGCAATACCCGCATGATGCCCCTCATCACTGGCGCATGCCCAGGAAAGGTGCATACGAACTGGTAATCACCCGGCTTTGTTGGAGCTTTAAACTTCATTGTTTCTATGGTTTTCCCATTTAACAATTTGGAAGCGGTTATTATTTTCGGGCTTTCTGGAAGGTATTGTTTCGCAGGCCCATCGTCCCCCAAAGCTATTGCCAATGAGGCTACTTCATCTGCGGTACCAGGCTCTACGATGACAATATTGTGTTCCATCAAGTCTTTGTTATCCATTGTCAATTCTATTTGCTGACCAGCCTTAACAGTAAATTCTGAAACATCAAAGGCAAGCAATTCGGCCACAATGGTTAATTTTGCTATAGGATCTTTTTGTAGTTCTAGTTTTCGTTTCCCACTTTCATTAGCCTTTTTGGCAGGAGCCATATTGGAATGGCTTTTCATGTCTTCATGTTTCTCCTCCACTTTAGTAGAATCTGCATTTTCCCAGAATTTCTCATAGAATGTTCTAAACTGCATTCCTGAAATATCTGCGGTAGTTCCACCACGTCTATGAGAATCCCTATCGCTCCAAAACCAGGCAACTTTCTGCGCTGCTATTCTGGCTTTTTCCTCAGGTGATCTCAACACCATTTTGAGCAATTCATTGTTTTTTACATTGTGTTGCTGGTGAAGCCATAAAATCTCCAACATTGGAAGCGCATCATCCTTACTTTGAGGATCAAGTGTCTTCGCATAAGTTTGCGCTTTTTCTATCACTTCCTTTGTGTCCCTTCCGCTCAACTCTACTCGTACTGAATGCCTAATCCCATCCACTGGACTCCTAAACAGTTCCAAAAGCTTCTCTATTGGTTCTCCATAAATCTCCACTGGCTCTTGAAGCGGTCTGTTTTTCGCTGTGACACGGTATATTCTACCATGTGCCTGATCTCTATTGATATCTCTTAAATTATAGGGAGAATGGGTAATAATCGCATTGTGCCAATCCCCAAAGTACAAGGCCCCGTCTTTTCCTATTACCCCATCAGAAGGACGGAAGTTAGGGTCACCTGTGTAACCCGGAGGCACAACCCTAGGTTGGGCTTCAGAGGAAGGACGGAAGGTTGGATCATTTCCTGTAAACACTAGGTCTCCGGCTTCAACACCTTCTACTACTCCCATATCTTTGTATTCCAACTGGTAACGCTTTATCCCTTGAAATCCAATCACATTGTATATCAGGAAATTGTTTTCGTATTTCTCTGGGAAATGCTGGCTGGATAAAATTTGATTGGAGGTAATTGGTCGAATTGTTTGTTTGAACAATGGCCTTTTGTCAAATTCATTGGTGTCTGTCGTGGATGTCACCGTTCTTTTGTAATAAACCTGAAAAGCTTTTCCTGTTGTACCATCTGTTATTAACGGATTGCCCCATCTATCTATACTGATACCGTGTGCATTGGGTGTATTCTCCACCATAAATGAGAAGTCAGAAGTCCTTGGATTGAAACGATAAAGTCCCGGTGATCCTGATTCTTCACTTTTTCGGTAAGGTGTTTCTATATTTTCAAGAATGAAAATCCCTCTTTGGTAATAGATATTTCCATCTGGAGCATAGATTAGGTTATTCGCTGTATGATGTGAATCATCAGAACCTAAGCCTCCAAAGAGCCTCTCTTTAAAATCAGCCACTCCATCGCCATCAGTATCCTTAAGAAACCACACGTCTGGAGCAGAGATTACGATCACTCCACCATTCCAAAATTCAAAACCAGTAGGGTGTGGTACATAGGCAAAAGTGGTTACTTTATCCGCCTTGCCATCACCGTCCTCATCACTGAGGTAGGCTAATCTGTCACTCATCTCTCTTCCAGGCTCCCATTTTGGATAGGTGGACCATGAGGCTACCCAGATATTTCCTTTTGTATCCACCTGCAAAGCAACAGGGTTGATGATCTCCGGGAATTCATCTTCCGCAGCAAAAAGGTTGACTTCCAAATCGTCAGGCACTGTCATTCTTTCTATGGCTTCCTCCGGATCTACATAAGTCAAATCTCTCACAATATGTGTACCTACCATCACTGGATCAGGCATATTGCTGTCATCCACTTCCAGATCTTCTCCAATGGCTCGTGCCCAGATTTTCTCATCTCTATTGGCTGTCATCACATCCAACATTTCTAATTCCCTCTGCAAGGTTTTATAATTACCATCTTGTATGGATCGCGTTCCCCAAACATCATTGCCACTAATGGCTCTGTACTTGTGAAACCAATAAAGGTTTTTGTCCTTAACAGTAGACCTTATGGAATCCAAAGCTACTTGATCCTCAATTAAGCTTCCCCCCATTAGGGTTTCAGCAATGAATTTGCCCACTTCCTGATTGCCTTTTTCATTTAAATGAATGCCATTTATCGTCAAAGGCTCCTCTATGATTTGGTACATTTGCTTTGTTGCTTCAAACAGATCAACGAAGACAACCTCTTTCTCCTCTGCAACTTCTGCCATGGCCTGGGTATAAGCCTGCAGTCGGGGATTGTTTTCGGAGCCATCAGGAAGGTTGGGAGAACCTAGGTCCTCATGTGCTATAGGAGAAAACAACACGACTTTGGGCACATTCACAGAATCGTATTTCTGTGTCCGCAAATGATCGATCCAAAGGGAAAGTTGTTTTTTAAAGTTCTCTGGTTGATTATCAAAAGATTCATTGTACCCGAAAAATGAGAAAATTACATTGGCTTTAACCTTTGACAAATGACTATCGCTGTCCCCAAACCCTTCATGAGCTCTCGGCCTATAATGCACCTGATCCCCTGAATAACCCAGGTTTCTGAAAACTAGCTTTTTGCCAGGGTTAGCAACTTGAAGATAAGTCTCCATCCATCCGTCATGTTGGAATCGCTCAGCCAATGAATTCCCAACAATGGCTATTCTATCCCCTTCACTGAAAGAAAAATCAGACTTGCTGGAACAGGCCCCTAAATAAATCAGGCTGCCCAAGAGGATAAAGGAATGGGCCACCCTTATGGGGTTTCTCGAATTTTTCAATAATCTCATTTAGAATTTAATTTAAATAAATGTTAATTTTCCAACCTATTGGATAGGGCTTTCCTCAATGCATTTCTACAGAACAGGTTCCAAGCCCTGGTGCGTAAAAGTTAAACTTTACATTAGGATGATCTGCCAAAACCGACATAGGCACAGAAGTGTCTGGAATATTATTGGATATCATGTAGGTGGTCAGTCTCTGACCAAAGGGATTGTCATGGGCTCCGGCATGCCATATAGAGACCTGATCCGTTTCCCAGGTTTCTTTAGGTCCTACTGTCACAGCTTGCGTTGGTATCAAAGGAACATTCCCACCACAGTGCAACCTGGAATTTTGTTGAATGGTGATAGGGTGCAAATCCAAAACCCTGGTAGGAAGTTTTTTGTATTCCTCCACCGTTTGAGGATTTTCCTTATAGGCTCCTTCTCGTTTTGGTGGCTCATTAAAGGCCCAATGCTTTACATCGCCCTGCCCACCTTGCATGATTAAACACCTGGCATGTTTCCAGCTTTCAATAAATTTGGACGTATCCGCTTGAGGGAAATGTATATTTTCCTCTGGCATGGCCAGTTTCTTGTCTATTCTACTATAACAAAGGTCATTAAATGCTTTTTTGAAGGATAGGGAGTGATTGGCGGAAACTTCCTTGCCGTCAACCACCCACTCGTCCATGGACCAGAAATGCGCATGTTTCAAGGATATTTGCAATTCATTGACCAATCTTGCCACAAGGGGTAACTGTTCTGTAGGGCCGATCGGGCCGCAAATCCCTACTGGATTATCTGCTGTTGCTTTTTTCCAGGTAGTAATGTATTCCAGTGCTTCGGCTAGGTAAAATTCTTCGATGGTATCATAAAAGACTACTTCAAAACCAGGCCTGGATAATTTTATCATATCTGCTGGAGTCATTCTGGCTATTTGGTCGGTAATCTTGCTTCCCAAATCTAAGGTTGTATAATCCCACCAATCAGGAGCTATTGAACTTATCTTTCTCATATTTTTATTCATTATTTTTAAGTTTTAATCTTTTACCCCAATGCTTTTTTTGCATAAGGAATACACTTCTCCTAACTCCTTAAGAGGATCAAATTCGGACTCTGAAAATCCAAAGTGAACCCTTTTCCTCCACCCTTCTGCATGTACAAAACATTCCGACATTCCCCCAACCTTTATCGAGAAATCTTCCATGGCCGCAATGTACGAGTCCATTTTCTGACTGTCTTCCAACCAGTTTTTTTGACTTTTATGGGCATCTAATGCTTCCTTTTTGATAGTATGTACTGATTCGGTGTTAATAAATATCCCTGGGATTACTTCTTGCCCTAGAGGATCTAGCAGCCCATGCGGAAGCGCATGATATATGGCACAGTTGTAATTGGAAACGGCAGGATAGGAAGATTTAAAATTGGGAACCCCTCTTACGAATGCTGCTGTTACTGCCAAACGGCAGGCATTCATATGATCTTCCATATAATCCACTGGAGAATGTGTAAGGATAATACTTGGCTTTACTTTTCGAATAATTCCCGTCAATTCCCTTAGTGCTCCAGCCTCGTAGAAAATTTCAAAATCATCACAAATGGGCGGGTGAAAAACTGCACCCAATATCCTAGCAGAGTTTTGCGCCTCAAGCAATCTTATCCTGGCCGTAGTCGCAGCATCCGATTCGGTACTTCCACAGTTTCCTGAAGACAAATTCATGTAATGGATTTCATATCCTGCATTTTTTAACAATACCAATGTACCAGCCATCATAAACTCAATATCATCAGGATGCGCTGCAATTGCCATGGCTATTTTATTCATCAATTATAGCTTTACACTTTTCCCTGTTGCAGCGGATTTGTCAGCAGCAAAAATAACTTCATGTGTTTTCATGGCTTCTTTCAGTCCAGTCAAAGGCATGTCTGTCCCTTCATTGATGGATTGAAAAAAACTGTCAAACTGCAATTGATAGGGGTGGTCAGCCACATCTCCCGAGTCTAACATTTTCATGGACAGTTCACTCCACCTAGTTTTATCAGACTTAAGCTTGTTGGAGTGAAATTTATTGTCCAAAATAGACCCTTCGCTTCCAAACAAATGGGTATGGAAATAATAAGGTTGCAAACAGTCTACACTTGCTGCACACTTGGCAATTTTTCCACTTTTGAATTTTAGAATGGTTACACTGGTAGTGGTGTATTCATAGGGCTTGAAAATTTCACTTTTGGTCTTGGTATCATAACTGGTTACCTCTTCAACATCAGACCCCATAAACATCAGAAGGGAATCCAAAGCATGGCATCCTGCGGTCAGCAAAGAGCTTCCTCCTCCGGTTTTCTTCGCATTCCATTCAAATTGTCCGTACCAGGGACCTATACCATGTAGGTAATCAATTTCACCGTAATGGATGTCTCCGATCAATCCCTGATCCACGACTTCTTTTGTGGAGATAAACTGGTTGGACCACCTGCATTCGAAGCAAATACAAAATTTAACATCTGCAGCTTTCACCGCTTTTTCAATTTCCTTGCAATCTTCCCAGGACAAAGCCATTGGTTTTTCCAAAATGATATGTTTTCCCGCCTTTGCTGCAGCCAATGCATGTTCAGTATGTTGATAGGTGTAGCTACAAATGGAAACAGCATCTATACTTTTGTCTTTTAACATTTCATCAAGGTCTGTGTAAGATTTGATGTCTGTTCCCCAGGTCTTGCTTAATTCGGCATCGTCATGTTTTCTGGATGAAAAAATAGCCGAAACCTGAGCATATTCTCCCGCGTTTATCGCGTTTATATGTGCTGTAGCTACCCAACCGTATCCAATAATCCCAACATTTAATTTTTTCATAATTATCTCTTTATTAAATAGTTAATAGTTAAAATGATTATTTTAAAACCTTTTTTAATACTTTGTCCAGTGATATCTTTTTACCGCCTTTGTTTTTACTTTCCTGAGCTGCTTCCATAAAGGCATAGATTTCAAAGGTTTCTTCAGCAGACACCGGAGCTTTATTTTGAAGGAAAAACTCGACAACTTTGACAACCAGCGATCGATAACCTGTAAATGAACCCAAATCAACGATTTCTTTTTCTTTGAATACTGTTCCTCCAAAATCACGTTTTCCTTCCCTAATGCCTCTGAAAACGCCTACCCTGCCATCTTTCCAGTAGCCTATAACTAGGTCTTCGGCTTCTGAATGTTGCACTTGCTGAACTTCCACACAGCCTGGTCCCATCACGGTAAATAGGTATTCAATGCCATGAATCCCATACCAAAACAAGTCTGTATGGCTCTTTTCCAAAGCCGCAGGACTAAAAGTATGGGCACTTATAACCTCAGAAGGATTGATATTTTGAGCGCTTTCCATGTACCTCAAGGCTGAGGAGGAAAAGATGGGCACTCCGTATTTCTCTGCCTCTTTGTAGATATCCACCACTGCCTGTAAATCCTCAGCAACAGGCTTGTCTACAAATACAGGTTTTCCTGCTTTCAGCGCTGGGAGAACTTCTTTCATATGGGGTCTGCCGTCATTGGTCTCTATCATCACCACGTCCACTCGTTCTATTAATTGATCCATGGAGTCAACCATGATAACCCCCATCTCCTCCACATCTTTTTGATAACTGCTTAGTTGTTCTGGAGTGAAGTCAACATCAGGATTTCCAGGTGGGTGGTACAATGCCACCATTTTACAACCAAAAAGGTCTTTCTTTTTATAAGGGTCGTTTAGTATTTTTGAAAATGCCGCACTATGGACCGATAGACCTACCAAGCCTACCTTTAAGTCTTCCCTTGGAAGGTTTTTGGCTATAGAAAATAAGGGCTGCCCCAATAAGCTTAACCCAACTCCCCCAAAAGACAGCTTTTTTACAAAATTCCTGCGTACTATTTTATGCTCGACCATTTACTTTGTTGATTATTTTTATCTCTTTTATTTCTATCTATAAACACCTCTTTTGAGTGCGGATAAAGCCTATGGCTCTGTGTTGAACCTAAAGCTTATATCCGCCTCTCATTTGTTGTAGTGGTTTTGCTAGTTTTAAGCTAAAGCAGAATTAATAACCTGGATTTTGTTCCAATGCCGGATTGATATCAATCTCTGATAAAGGGATTGGAATTAATTCCATGTCTGCTGTTATGCTACCTGTTTTATCAATTACTTTATAATGACCGCTCATTGGCCCAGACGTTTCCACAGAGTAATCCGTATAATTGGCCGGATCATCAGTCAATTTCATTCCATAAAATTGTTTGTTCATTACCTCTTCAAAAATGCCCCACCTACGGATATCCATGTATCTGATTGTTCTTTCAATACAAAACTCTACCCTTCTTTCTCTACGTAAAATTTCCGTCAGCTTAGCAGGATCTGTCTCCGTAACCATTGGCATCATTACAGCTTCTCTCCCTCTAATCTCATTGATGGTCTGATCGAGTAGGTCCTGATTAATTATGTCACCATTTTCGATCTTAGCCTCTAAATAACTCAACAGCACTTCTGCGTACCTCAACAAAATGATATCGTCTCCTGAATTTCCAAAATCACCTGCATAATCTTCAGTAACATATTTCTTCCACCCATAGCCAGTGGCACCTGGTAAAGCTGCAATGTTGTTTGAAGCCCTATCTGGATGAGCTAAAAACAGCCTTCCTCTAAATTCGGTGTATTCTGGAAGAAAAATGCTGGCATAAAGCCTTGGATCCCTGTTGTCAAATGGGTTTTCGGGATCGTACAATGGCGAATCTTCTATGGGAAGACCATCATTCATTAAAAACGCATCTACCATGCCCTGATAGGGATTGACTTCTGAATATCCACCGTAAAATTCTGGGTGGTGGTTTCTTTGGTTGTGTGTGTTCCCATAAAGACCAGCAATACAATTGGTAGACAGGATAATCTCGCTACTCCCCTCACCTGCTTCTTCAAAAATCGTTTTGTATCTAGGATCTATTTCATGCACCTGCAGCCCAATAATCTCTTCATAAACATCAATTGCCTCAGCCCATTTTTCATCAATCATCAGCAATCTACCTTTAATACCCAGAGAAGCAGCTTTAACTATTCTGCCTTTTTCATTCTCTGGCCTACTAGCAGGAAGATCGGCTGCGGCAGCAGTTAGTTCCTGTATGGCAAAATCCACCACTTCAGTCCTTGAATTACGGGTTTGAGTATTGGCCTCTTCAATGGTCATTACATTGGTGATCAAAGGAACACCACCGTAAAGAAGTGACATGTAGAAATATTCGTAAGCCCTTAAAAATTTGACTTCTGCAATCCACTCATTCTTTAGTGTCTGATCCATTTCTACCTGCCCAATGTTCTCGAGGAAATAATTGGCTTTGAAAATGGTCCTGTATGCCCTTTGCCAAATGGCCAATACCACTTGCGTATCAGCCGCTCTTAAGTAACCACTGTATATGTTCCCAACTGAACCAAATTTATAGCTGGAGTCATCTGTAGCACTAGATAGGATCAGTAGCTCATTTGTATAGGAGTTATTACCTACATTACTACCATTATAAACACCAGTGAGCGCAAGCATGGCGTCACTTTGACTGTTCCAGAAGGATCCTTCTGACAACTGAACCAAGGGTTGTTCATCCAACCAATCCTGGCAACCAGTTTGACCGATCAAGATCAGAATAGACAAAACACTAACTAAGCCTAATTTTTTATATGTTTTCATAATCAGAATATCTTTTATTAAAACCTTACATTTACACCCACCACATAGGACCTGATAAGCGGATAAAACCAATCTGCTCCTCCTGTTTGCATTTCAGGATCCCAACCTTTATAAAATTTGGTGATCGTGAAAAGGTTTTCACCGGTGACGTACAAGCGCACATTGTCTAGGAAGGTATCTCCAATAAGGCCCTCTGGTAGCGTATAGCCGAGTTGCACGTTTTTCAACCTTAAGAATGTGGCATTCCGGTTCCAGAAATCAACTGGATTGGAATTGTAGAAACCAGAGGCGGTAGCGATGATTGTTGGATAAGCCGCATTGGGATCTGGATTTTCAGGTGTCCATCGGTTTTCATAAAAATCCCTTTGCACATTACTATTGTTCTCCAATGGAAAGAAGAATTGACCAAGGGTCACAAAAGCATCCCTACCTCCTTCTCCTTGAAACATAATGTTAAAGTCAAAATTCTTGTAATCCCCATTCAGTATAAAGGCATAGGTACTAAGTGGCAAAGGCTTGCCTATCACGCTTCTATCATAGGTGGAATTCACCACACCGTCTGGTACACCATCAGGTCCACTGATATCCTTGTACTTTATTCCTCCAGGGATGGCCAAATTTGAAAAGGGTTGGGTGGCATAACTCGCAACATCGGCTTCACTTACAAATAATCCATCGCTCATAAACCCATACCTGCTCCCTATCGGATGACCTATAAACAAGCCTCTTGAAATATCTCTTTCAAGGTTGGCAATTTCTAACACCTGATTCTTCACGACTGAGAAAATGGCCGACGCACCGATATTTAATTCTCCTATTGAATTTCTGTAGCTAAGGTCAAAATCCCAACCTTTGTTTTCCACCTTAGCGGCATTGGATTCAGATGGGGTAGCCCCTAACAATCTGGAAACTGAAACTGGATAAAGAATATCATTTGTGATCTTCACAAAATACTCTCCTGAAAATGACAGCCTATTTTCCATAAGTGCCAAATCAATTCCTATATTAGTCATTGTTGTTGTTTCCCATGTGATTTGCTTATTGGCAATAGTCGTCACCGCTCCTCCAGCTGAGAGCGAGCCTCCAAATGGATAATTCTGACCTAAAGCAATCAAGTCCTGATAAGGATAATTGGCAATGGATTGGTTACCCAATTTCCCCCAAGAACCCCTGATCTTGAAATCTGCTACCCAAGGAAATGCATTCTGAAAAAAGTCTTCTTGTGCTACCCTCCAACCTGCAGAAAAAGAAGGAAACAACCCCCATCTACTTTCCTCTGGGAATCTGGAAGAACCATCGTAGCGAAAATTTGCCTCCAATAGATATTTATCCTGGAAGTCATAATTTACTCTTCCAAAATAAGAAGAAAGAGTATTTCTTGCCGCACCTCCATTATTAGTTGCGCGAACAGTTGCTCCTGCATCAATTTCATAAATTTCATTGTTTGGAAACTCATCTCTGAAAGCTCCCAGGTATTTTGAGCTATAAGCTTGAGCAGATCGTCCCAAAAGCACCTGAAAAGAGTGATCATCAATATCCTTATTGTACTCTAGAAAAGCTTGAAGCGTCAAAGCTGAACTTTGGTACCATCCAGTCCTTAAACTATTTCTTTGTATTGCATAAGTAGAAGTGATAGGATAGGTCGAAATAAAAGTTTTACTTTCAGTAAGCCCTTGAGTGTAACCGGCCTGACCTGTAATTTTAAGGTCCTTTGTGATTTGGTAGATCATACTACCATTCGTATAGATATTGGATTCCTCCCCGGACACAAAGGATTGGCTGTTTAAATCTGCTTCTGGATGAGAGGTCTCATTTCGGCCGTACAATCCATCAGCTGTAAAGCCTGGTATGGCATTTGAATTCCTCATGGCTCCGGCAATTATATTCCCTATACCTCCATTGCCATAAGGAGCAGATGGCTCGTTACTATTCGTCTTGTTTCCAGCTAATTTGACACTGATGCTTAATTTATCACTCAGCTTACTATCCAGATTAAGACGCAAATTAACACGGTCAGCATTGTTCTTTTGAATAATCCCTTGTTGATCGTAATAACCTAAGGAGAACATGTATTGCGTTTCAGCAGTACCACCACTTACAGAAAGGTCATGCTTGGTTTCTGTACCTTGACCTGAACCAAATAAATGCCCAATATGATCAAAATTGGGATAGTCAGGATTATTTCCAGCTCTGAAAAAATCAATCTCTTCATCTGAATACCTCCTTTGTTGCCCTAAATTCAGGTTGTTTTCATTGACTGCTAATCCATATTCCCATGAATTCAACATCTCAGGAATCATGGTTGGGGTTTGACTGCTTACATAAGCATTGTACCTAAATACAGGCGTTCCTGATTTTCCTTTTTTGGTTTCAATGAGGATAACGCCATTTGCAGCTTTCGACCCAAAAATAGCAGCAGATGCGGCATCCTTTAACACAGAAATGCTTTCAATATCATTGGGATCTACATCATCCAGAGAAGATTCTATCATGTCCACCAGTACCAAAGGGCTATTGCCTGCGGAACTAAAAGTACCTTGTCCCCTTATTAACAAAGAGGCACTGTTTTTACCGGGATTACCCGAACTTTGACGTACAGAGATCCCACTCATCTGCCCTTGTAAAGCAAGGGATGATTTAGGTACAGACCTTTTTTCCAATGCTTCATTGGTAACAGTAGAAACAGAACCTGTTAAATTCACTTTTTTCTTGGTACCATAGCCTACCACCACCACTTCTTCCAAACCTTTAAGATCTTCTTCTAAAGCTATGTCAATAAGATTCCTTCCTATAATTGGTACTTCTTGGGTAATAAACCCAATGGACGAGAAAATCAAAACTTCAGATCCATCTGGAACATTTAAATTATAATTGCCCTCCACATCAGTGACAGTCCCCATAGACGTTCCTTTAACCAAGATGTTCACTCCTGGTAAACCAATTCCATCCGATTGGGAAGTAACCTTCCCTCTTATACTAATGGCTTGATTAGCATCATTAATACCCACTATATACCTTGTAGATTTGGAAGTCTCAATCCCAAAGGCAAATCCGGCCCCAGTAAAAACTAGGGGCCCCAAGATCCCCAGAAACAAGAAACTTAATAATCTGGTAAGTGGTCTGTAAATTAATTTTTTCATACTTTTGTGGTCGTAGATTAAACTTAGTTTTTCTGCATTTCCTATTCATTTTAAGATTCCAAATCGATACAAATGAGTAGGATCAATATCTGGCCGGAGATCATCCCACTGATCTCCGGCTTTTCTATTATTTCACCATAAGCTATAATAGCAAGATCTATTAGCACTATGATTATCTTATTACCAAATTTAATTATTACATATTCGACAATCCTATACTTTTTACTAGATCTAAGATACTATCTTATAGAATTGTTAAATTTTAATGTAAAAGACAATAAATACGCTATTAATTACCCAATGAAGTTGTTTTATAATTATTAAGCTATTATTCATCCCTTTAACCAGAAATGTGAATTTGAATTAGACGTACCTGTCCCCACTCCCAGAAGGGAGTTCTATATTTAAAAGAAAATCAGTTGGTTATGTAAACACAAACAGCCTAATTAAGCAAAAATTACTTCATGAGCACTGGAACTGGGTGATCCATTTTTCCAGGGCTTCTTTGGTTAAGACCGGGCTGACCGCTATTTCCCAAATCATTTTTGGCAATGGCTGCCAATTCCGTCAAGCTTTTTACTATCTCAGGCTTTTCAGCAGCCAAATTATGAGAAGAAGTAACATCATTCACGACATTAAACAAAAGTGGCAGGTTCTCTTCCCCTTCTTTAAAATACGGATGAACCTTAAACTCCTTTAAAGGCAGGAATAATTTCCACTGACCGGATCTTATGGCTTGAAGTTGATCCATATAGTAATAATAAAAAACATCGTAAGGGGTTTTTGCATCCTTTTCTCCTAGAATCAGTGGAAGAATGTTTTTACCATCAATAATCCGATCTTGGGGAACCTTGGCTCCTGAAAGAAGGGCAAAGGTCGGTAGAAAATCCATAGTCGTCGCCATCTCCTCGCTTACGCTTCCCGCTGGAACTTTACCCGGCCACCAGAAGATAGTTGGTACTCTAAATGCCCCCTCAGCAGTAGTATAGCCTTGACCTGATAAAGGAAAGTTCGTTCCTCTTACTGTACTTTCAGGATCACTAGTCATTGGGGCACCATTGTCTGAAGTGAAAACTACGATTGTATTTTCATCTATCCCAAGCTGCTCTAGCTTATCCATTATTTGACCAACCGACCAATCCAACTCTTCTACACTGTCGCCCCATGGTCCTCCTTTACTTTTACCCTTGAAAGCCTCACTGGCAAAGGGTTTGGTAGTACTTCCAGGCATGGCTTGAGGCAGGTAAAGGAAAAATGGTGTATTTTGGTTTTGGTCTATAAATTCCAAAGCCTTTTCAGTGTAATCTTTGGTCAACAAATTTCTATCAACTCCTGCCTGCACTACTTTACTGTTTTCCATTACAGGCAATGGAGGCCAATTCGACCCATTAAATTTTGTCCCGATCCGTTGACCGACCTCTTGGGTCATGTCATCACTATAAGGTATGCCATAAAAATAATCAAAGCCCTGATTGTTTGGTAAAAATTCTGGCTGGTCTCCCAAATGCCATTTCCCTATAAGGCCTGTTTTGTAGCCAACGCTTTTTAGCACTTCTGCTATTGTTACTTCTTCAGGACTTAATCCATAGGGTGAAATAGGACGCAAAACCAGCCCATCTCTAGGATTGACATGCATACCTACCCGCTGAGAGTAACATCCTGTCATAATAGAAGCCCTAGAAGGCGTACAAACTCCTGCAGTAACCAAAAAATGGGTAAACTTCCGGCCTTCTTTGGCCATCCGATTTAATTCCGGAGTGCGGATCACTTTTGAGCCAAAAGGCTCAATGTCTCCATAGCCCAAGTTGTCGCAGAATATTATAATAAAGTTAGGTGTCTTTTTTAAAGTATCGGTTTGCTCCAAGACCTTATGATTATTCCCTACCCCTGCTTTCAACACTTTAGCATTAAGCTGAGCATAGCTCATGAACAATAAGAAAAAACAAGCTAAATAAATGGAAAGGCAATTCCCTTTGCTCCTTTGAAGTAAATTAGAAAAGATTTCCATTTTATTAAGCGTTTAATAAGTCGAAGTATCTATTTGCGGAATGATAAAAATATGGATTTTAAAACAAAACCACCTATAATATCTTCCAAGTTACTGGTATTATATAATGAAAAAACTTTAACAAACGGTAAAGACCATTATTTACCCCATTCGAAAAAATTAAAATTAGAACATCCCACAAAAAGAATGATCAAGCATTTTTATCCCCCTCGTAATAGGCAATGGATCTTTTATTAACTGACCGTGCCATTCTACAATTAAAATCCCTTATCCATGTGGTAAGGCTGATTATAAAAAAAAACTTCTAAATTCTAAATTTTGGCTAAAGCCACCTGCAACGAAGCAATCCTATAAATGGGCTAAAGCCCATTCCTATTGAATTCAATTGGCCCAGACCCAAGCCTGAGAGAAAGAATAACAAACACATCTTTTCAATTGCCACCAGCTTTGCTGGAGATTAATGGGCGACTAGACACCGGTGGCTGAGCCTGTCGAAGCCACTCAATGAAAGTTGAAATCTTTCCGCATTATAGGTCCAAGTTACGCTTCGCTAAACTTGGACCAGATCGGGGAGTACTGTAATTCAATTGGTTGAACATAGATTTTGAGTATGGATTTGAGGTTTATTTTTTGTATTTTGAATTCAAATTGACAGCTTAGAAATCAATCAAACTTACTACTGGCAAAAATTTGAAAGGCCAACAGGAATGAAGGCCTTAATAATATTGCGTTTTATTTATGCACTATAATGACACTTTAACCCAAAATAATGAACAAAAAACCCCTAACTACCGAATGGCCGGTCCTCAATTTTGTAGCCATGCAAGACACCATTGAGACCATCCACCAATGGATACAGATAATTGGTAAGATCCGTTTAAGAACAATGCCTTGGCAAAACCACTCCTGGCATACTACCTTATATCTTTCTCCGGTGGGTTACACCACCAATGCCATTTGTTTTGATGGTGGTATTTTTGAAATAGAGTTGGATTTTATCCACCATCAACTGCACATCAAATCTTCAAATGCTGAAACGCAACATATTGCGCTAAAAACAATGAGTGTAGCCGACTTTTACAAAGCACTTTTTGAAAAACTAGCGGCATTAGGAATTCAAATCAAAATTCATGGCAGTCCAAACGAAATGGAACCGGCCATTCCTTTTGCCAGCAATACTGCCATAAGTACATTCGATCCTAAAGCTGCCAACCTACTTTGGACAGCCATGCTCAAGTCAAATGGAGTATTCAATAAATTCCGAAGTGGGTTTATTGGTAAATCCAGTCCTGTACATTTATTTTGGGGTGCTTTTGATTTGGCTATAACCCGATTTTCCGGAAGGCCTGCGCCCCTACATCAGGGAGGCGTACCAAACATGCCACTCGACGTAATGCAAGAAGCCTATTCTCATGAAGTAAGTAGTGCGGGATTCTGGCCAGGGTCCAAAGATTCGCCCATGCCCGTTTATTATGCCTATGCCTACCCCGGTAATGAAGCCTATGCAAAGCAAAAGGTTTTACCCGAACAAGCATTTTACAGTCCTGAAATGGGTGAGTTTTTCCTAAAATATGAAGACGTACAATCCTCCTCAGATCCGGAGAAAATGTTAATGGATTTTTTACAGACCACCTACGAGGCAGCAGCCAATACCTCAAACTGGGACCGAGATGCTTTGGAAAAGTAAAGAGGGAATAGCTAGATGGTTTTGTAGATGTGTTAACCCCTCCCTACTCTGCCGGAACAGGCACTGCCTCTTGATTTGAGAGATTTATTCGTAAACTGTAATATAAAGCAGTATTTAAACCTTAAGTATTTTGAGGTCTTTTTAGAAAAATTTGCTGACAAAATAATTGAAAAATGGATTAGCTATTTTGTATACCATAAAGATGTTGAGTTCGATAAAATTACTAAAAAATTAAAATGAAAATAATTGTTGACTATAAAGATTCTGAGTCTGGAGTTAATCAGTTGAAAATTGATTCTGCTAAGTATTTGTCGGATTATGCGATTCGGATTGTTTTTAACGATGGTAAGGAGAGGCTTATTGACTTTAAACCATTTCTATCAAAATCCCTTCATCCATCTATTAAAAAATATTTAGATGAAAATAAATTTTCCAACTTCATTGATTGATGGAAATTTAAACTGGAATGATTATAATTTGATTTTTCCAATTTCTGATTTACATGATTGACACGAATTTCGCTAAACCTTAATCGTGTCGACAGCTCTTCAAGATTTGTCTGTCATAGAGTACCGCACCTAGGTTTCATGAGCTTTTCGCAATGCTATTTCAGTCAACACAATGCTCACTCCTCTGCCTAAAGAAAGTTGAAAACTTTTTTCATTTTAAGTATAAGTTACGCTTTGCTAAACTTAGACCAGTGCATCGATAACACATTTCCAGTAGCTTCGACAGGCTCAGCCAACCTATTAGCAAGACACCCCCAGCGGGTACCTCAGAACCTACCCTTATACCTTCCTAACTCCAATTTCTGACAAAAAACAGGGGTTGGGTGCCCAAAACTGACAACATTCGACCTTTTAGCTCGAATTTTTATCCTCTGAACTCAAATTTTCGACCTAAAATATCGAAAATTCGACCAAAAAGGGACATCGATCTGGTCTAAACGTCGAAAATAGGACATAATTACCGGAATTTTAAGGATTTGGATGAGAAATTCGGTGCTTCGAATTGAAGATGGGTATCTTCAAGGGCACTCGTTGCAGTTATTATTTTATAAATTCGAGATTTGAGGTGGGTAATTCAACGTTTTATCCGGAAAATTCCGTCTATTTGGCAGCTCATTTGAGTTTGTAACTCGGCAATTCGAGCTAAACCTGACAAAATTCAAAAGTAAAACCGAACAATTCGACCATTTATATACACTATTGGCTTTTTGGATAGGGGAAATGAAGCTAATTAGGGACAAGGATAAATAATTAGGCTAAAAAAACAGGGTACAGCTCAATGATTATTGACTGTACCCCTCAATTTGTTTTGGTTGACGCAAGCATATTTTACTGTTTAGTTATTTGTTTCATCGGAGGGACCATATTTGGCTCTTAAAAACCGCTGCTTGAGATCATCATGGATCACTTTGGCATCTGCTACATTTAGTTTGGCTCCATATTTCACAGAGTTATAGTAACTGAGTGCTCCTACATAGGCTTCAGATCCTGCCATCATTACGGTGTCATTCAGGTTGCTTTCCACCTGCTGCAAATCCCTGAGCAAAGGAATTAGGCTTTTCACGGCGATCCAGTCTTTATTCAATTCATTCAAATCAACAAAGGGAGGAAGAAATTGACCATCTTCATGGGCATATTCCATAACTTTTTCTACAAAGGGAATGGTACCATCTCCCATTTTAGGCACCTTCTGCCTCTCGGCCGAACTGATGGCAATTATGTAGGGGCTTAAGGTGGTTTTAAGGGTAGCGATGGCTGTTTTAATGGCCTGAAGTTCCGCTTCCGGGATTTCAATAGAAACTGTGTTCATCGTACTCATATCATGGAAATTTTAAATGAAACATAATTAATACAAATCAAATTTTTTTTTTAAGATATGAAATACAACTAAATACATGTGAAATTTACTAAAAAGCTAATCTTTTAACTGTAAAGTTCTTTAATTCGGTTTTTAACAAAAGGGTTTTGGAAGAATAACCTGTATTAAAGGAAAATCCTCAATCGAATTATAGAAGTACTGGAAATTTACGGCATGTTATAGATCGAAAACCAAAAAAATTAAATTTTTTTTTAAACTCAAACCTCTTAATCTCTTTCGAAATAATGAAAACTTAGGTAGTTTAGGGGGAACTAAAAGGTAGATATAACTCACGGTATACTTATTCCTATGTTAGCTGATACCAATGATCCCTCCAAAGAACGTTAATAAAATATAAATAAAAGAAGAACATGAAACTAATTCCTTTCGAAATTGAATTACATAAAATTATAATAGACCCTTATAATCCAAGGTTTGTAAATGAAAAAAAAGTTTCACAAGAAACAATGATTAGTGAAATGCTTCAATCTTCGCAATCAAAAGAATTACTTAAAAGCATGCAACAGGATATAAAATGGGTAAATAGAATAGTTGTCCAAAAAATTGAAACCCATCAATATTCAGAAAAGTTAAAAAAATCCAATCAGGAATTTGAATATGTGGTAATAGAAGGAAATACAAGGGTTGCATGTTTAAAATCAGGACGCATTGATGGTTATAATGACCAAACCATTATCCCCTTACTTTTAGCTGAAATGGAAGAAGAGGAATTGAAAGAAGAATTTTGGAAGCAAATTAGAATTACTCAGGGAATTGCTAATGTAACAACGGTTAAAGAATGGAGTCAAGTTGCGAAAGCAAAACATTTAAATGCATTGTACAATGATTCTATTAATGGTCAACGCTCTCACGATGTATATAAACAAATTTCTAATGAATTGGGGATAGGATTAAAGGAAGTTCGTGAATCAATAATTAGATTCAAAATTTACTCTAAAATTGCGGATCTTTCAGATCCCATCTCTGATGATAATTGGGGTTATTTAGAAGCTTTTGATAAAAACATTTCTATCCGAGAAAAAATTGGTATAAATAAAGAAACAAATGAATTTCAGGACAATGATGAAGAATATTTCGAAGAAATTTTAATGAAAATTCCTAAACTAATAACTCAAGCACTCCATCAAGGTCTAAACACAAAACAATTCAGAGATATAATTATTGATATTTCAAAAGATGTTGATACTTCAGAAGATTTTAATTCATTAATCGAAGAAATATTAGACACAAGTTCGGATAAACTTTTAGTAAACTTAATTAAAAAAGAAAAAATCACAAGTGATAAAGAACAATGGGAATCAGAATTAAATCAAATTTTTGACAAGGTCTCAAGTTTTCCAAGTGTTCAAAATTGGGCAATTGACTTAAAAGAAAAATTAGAAAGTATAAATTTAAAAATTAAAAAACATTTAGAAATCATTACTGAGTAATGAAATGATTATGAAGGTAAATGACATAGTTAACTTGATAATAAGTTATAATTGGTCTGGTTCAATAATTATTGAAAATATAATTTTAGACATGTCTTATGATTTAATTCCAGATCTTGAAACAAGAGAAAAAGTAATTGACGACTATGCAGATGTAAAAAGTAAAGCTTTTCTAAAATTAATTAAACATATTGATTCAGTTAATCAATCTAACACCTCGTTTCAAAAAATCATACTTGAAGAAAAAATAGATGGTTACTATATTGAAAAACAAAAAGAAAATCCGTTTCATAGTAAAAAATACGCTGAAGTAATTAAACTAATTAATAGATTTGAAGAAGAACAAAACAAAGGAATTATATATGAGGAATTTTGTAAATTGTTTTTAGAAGACTTAGGTATAAACTGCAAATTAACACCTAAAACAAATGATAAAGGTATAGATGTTCTAGGAAGTTTTAAGGTTAAACTCTCAGAGGAAATAGGTGATTTAGTATTTAATGAAGAAATATATTTATTAATTCAATCAAAATATTTCAATAAAAAAATTGACACACCTGTAATCAGAAAGCTAGTTGGCGACTCACTTTTCATTAGATTTGATGAATTAGAGTACGCTGAAATCAAACATAATGCTTTTCATTTAATAGTATTTTCTCATTTAGGTTTTACTGAACCGGCTATAAAATTTGCTAAAAAAAATATGATTAAACTATTTGATTCAACTAATATCGCTCACATAATATCTGAAAAGCCAGGAAAAGTCTGGAATTGTTTAAACATTACCTTGAAAAATCGAACTTTAGAATAACCATACCATTTAAACTGCTGTAAGCTCTAAACCATCATTGTGCCTGTCAAAGAGTCCATCGAAAATCTCGTATCTACCGCTCTTCGTATAAATTATCCTAATAGATTTTTTTTCCATTCAGCCCTAATTCACTGTATTTGTTAATCATGTTTTGAGGTAAAAAGAAAATATAGACTTAGACCCTTATATTACTCTTCGCTAAACTTTAGACCAGATACGGGTACCAAAAAACCAATTTGAAATAGCTTATTGTTCATGTTAAAATCCCCATCCCTCTAAACCTTCACATACCAGCGGTTCTTATCCATCCACCAACCTATCAGCCATATGAGCAGCATAAAGGATATGGAGAACAACAAACTTGCCCAGCCTTCGGGGAACACTGGTTCATAAAGGGTTTTATAGGTCAGATTTCGGATGGATTGACCTTCAATCCTTATCATTCCCAAGATTCTTACCAAGACACCTGATAAGATGTACAAAGCCAAGGGGTTTTTGCCAAAGACTTCGAAAAAATAAGCCCAGCCTTTAATGGACCGCACTTCCAATACAAACATCAGTACGGCTAAGGTAAGTGTGGAATAACCAACCGTTACGAGAACGAAGGAACTGGTCCAGATTTTCTTATTGATTGGAAACCCATAATCCCATAGGTAACCTGCGACTAGTAAAAGCACTGCAACCATGGCCAACCAAAGCACCGTCTCGATATTCCCTCCTCTTTTTTGGATTTGCAAGCCTACCCAATAACCTAATAATACATTGACCATGGCAGGAAAAGTGCTCAACAAACCTTCAGGATCAAATGCAACCCCATCCATCTTGTAAAGGTTATCCGGGGAAAACAGCCATAAATCCAAACGGCCACTCGCATTGCCTTCCAATGAAAAAGGATCCATGCCCGGAACCCCAAGAAAAAGCATGACTAGCCAATACAAGACCAACACAACGCCACTCGTAATAAGAATTTTTCTCGCACCCAAGAAATAAATCAATGTAGCCGAAAGGCCATAACACAAAGCTATTCTTTGCAATACACCAAGAATTCTGATGCTGGTAAAATCATAAGGGACCATACCACTATCATTGATTCTAAAGAAAGGAAAGGCCGTAAGCAACAAACCAATAATAAAAATCAAGGCCGTTCTTTTAAACACCTTGCCAAAATAATCCTTTCCGCCCTTTTGTTTAAACTTACCTAGACTGAAGCTCATGGCATTGCCCACTACAAATAAAAAGGAGGGGAACACCAAATCCGTAAGGGTTAAACCATGCCATGAAGCATGAGTCAGAGGGCCAAAACTAGTGCTTCCATCTCCGGGAGTATTGACGATCACCATCAATGCCAATGTCAAGCCTCTTAGTACATCCAATGATTGGTACCTTGTTGAGGGAGTAGGGTAATCCAATGTATTTGTCATATTCTTACTTTGTTGAAATCTTACCTATCGTATCAAACATCTGGACAAAAGTCACCCAAGGTTGGGATTGTTCCTGCTTGGACTTATCTTCAGCAGCCATGTAATTTTCCAGTCCGTCGATAAATCCAGCAGCACCTGACCATACAGTTAATATAACGCCCTGAAATCGGTCTTTCATGGCTTCCGTTTGGAATTCTCTCCACCTAAACATGTCCTTGACTTGCTGCACGCCCACCTGAGGGGTCTTCCAGGCACAACTTATCACATCAAAACCCTTCATCGCAAACATTACCGGCGTTTGATCCGGCCTTTCATAATGCCAATCACATATCACCACATCTTTAGGGATCATGTCAATGGCTCGGTAAGTGTTGTTCATGCTTGCTTCCCACTTGCCTATGCCGGTGGTTTTACCATCGATCAACCTATCTCCCCACATCCAAAGCTTTTTCCCTTGCACCTGTAGGTGATTTCTAATCTTGGTGACTTCACCAGCAAAAAGCTCTGCAGCATCTCTACCACTACACCTGGGGCATTTATCATCAGCAATATAAAACACCTCATCCATGCCTGCATGAAAAGCATCTGTCTCAAACACTTCCACAATCTCATCCATTAAGTCAAAAACCACCTCATGCACACCAGGATGTAAAGGGCAGTAGCTTTTACAATACAAGCCATCTTCATTTGGCCATTTGTAATCAACTGGAATTTGCACCTGCGGTGTCTCGTCAAATTCAGGATAAACTTTAAGTAAATTCCCAAGTGACCCAGCCCAGGATTGATGTCCTAGAAGGTTGATCTGTGGCACCAATTGAATCCCATGCTTCTTGGCTACGACCACCATTTTCTTGACATCTCCTTCAGACAATGTCACTTTATTTCGGAGCTCGGGATGGCTTTTAAATTCATAATTATAATCCACCCTCAGAATCAGCACATTTACACCTCTTGGAGCCAATACTTCATCCATAAAGCTGACAAATCGATCAACATCCGTCTTTTGAGGAGCTGCAATGGCAAAACCTCTTACCGGCAAATCTACCTTATCTATTTCCTGAGTATATGCAGATTGAAACAAAAAGAGCATGTCCAATAGCAATACAATTCTCTTGAATTTTTTCATGTTTTTGCCATTTGGTAAGGTGCAAATTTTCAGGCCTGGGCCGCTTTTGCCTGACCAACCGGTAATTTGAACAATAATTATAGCATAAATTAATGACTTAACAATTCCATTCCCTTCAAATCTCAAAAAATCAGGTGCCATTAATCCGCCAAGTATCAAGATAGCCTAATGAAGATAGGGCAACTAAATAAAAAGGCTGGGACTATCACATCGGATAATCCCAGCCTATTTACATCTTTCGGTAGGTATAAAATGCCCTAACAATAGCTAAGACATGGTTTCAGTGATTGTTTTATGCATTAATGATCATTTTCTTTAGCTATTTCCTTGAGAAGTCGTCCTGAACCCGAACAATATCCTCCTCGTCGGAAGGATTGGTTGGGTCAGTGTGCATCCATATTTCCGCAACAACCCCCCAATTCCCCATTCCAATTAGACGATGTCGCTCACCTTGTTTCAAACGTTGAACTTCACCTATTTTCATGGCTTTCAATTCGCCTTCGGTATCATCCTCGCTGGTAATTAGTCCACCTTCACCCGCTACCAATTTCCAGATTTCGGCTCTTCTGTGGTGGTATTGCCATGACAATCTTTTGTCTGGGCCCACCAATAATATTTTAGGACTTAATTTATTTTTCAACTGCTCTGGAGACAGATTAACCTCAGGAAAGAACTTTTCCCGAAATTCATTTATTTGCTTTTCATTAATGACAAAAAAACCTCCCCAGGGTCGGCTTTCATCCTTGTTTACTATTTGGAACCCACTGGCGGCCAACCATTCATCAACCGTCTTAAAAATAGCTGTTTTGGATAATTCTTTCTCTATTTTCATTCTATTCTATTATTAAACGAAGTATTAATACTTACTGCTTTCTAAAAAACTCTCAAAAGATAATAAATTTTTATTGCTTTCTTTCAAACAAGCTTGCAGCCCCTATCATTGCCGCTTTTTCTCCTAATTTGCTTATGAAAATTTCCGGGTTGGCATTTCTAGCATTCAGAACCCTTTTTACCTCAGGCAAAAACAGATCACCCGCTTTAACCATATTCCCACCGATGACAACTTTATCAATGGCCTTTCCTTCCATTTGCATAAGCATTAGTTCGGCCAGATTTTGACCGAATTCTTTGAGAACGGTTATCGTTGCTGGTCTCATGTCAGGCATAGAAAGCAGGGTTTTCAAGCCATCAACTTCAATAGCATGTTTTTCTTTAGCCCAATGAACAAAGAAGGAAGTACTTATCAAATCTTCAGCAATTCCCCCTTTAAAAGGACGTGACCAAAAAGCTCCATCCTCTGCCATTTCTCCAAACTTGTAAGAACCACCTAAACCCGTACCCAAGGTAATCCCCATCAAACGTTCCTCGTTTCCCCAACCGGCGACAAAAGACTCCCCTTGCAAAAAGGCCGCAGCATCATTGATAAAGGCTATATTTTCTACAGGGATATTAAGGAGTCTTGAAAGCGCTTCCTTTAGGTTAACCTGATAAAGAGAGCGGTATTTCCCCTGATCTAAAATCAAAGAAATCCCCTGCTCATAATTAAAAGGAGCTGGCATGGCAATTCCCAAAAAAGCATCTTTGGTGATTTTTAAGGAGGAAATACACTCCATCCAGGCATTTAGTATTACTTCTTTAGACGCAAGAGAATCCACAGGACACCTGGAAATATTGTCATCAGGAATGCTTAAATTTTGATTATCCAGAAGTCCTGCACTGATATGGGAACCTCCGATGTCAACACCCACAATCTGTTTCATTTTAATCGTTTATCTTTTGTCTAATAATCTCTTTGAAGCTTTCTTTCTCATGGTAGGCCGCAAATTCAAAATCATTGGCAGCTCTTTTCCTTAAATATTCATTCCGCACAATGGCTTTTTTGAGATTCTCATAAAGCTTTGTTTCCTCTCCATTTCTTGCAGCTATCAATGCCAATCCATAGAAGGGAAATCCATTTCCCATATTTTGAATGGCACTGTTTTCAAATTGGAGGGTTGCATTGTAATAATCTCCGGATAAAACATTGGCCAAACCCTGATTAAAGAGATTTACGGGATTGTTCTCCGCGTAATTTAAATGCATGACAGCCAATCGATAATCACCATTGAAAATCGATACAGCACCCAAGGCAGCTTGGTGGATCTTGGTAAGTTTGTCTGACTTGGTTAGGGCATTTGCTCTATAAAAGCTGGCATAGGCACTAAATTTATCTTCCCACAACCAAAAAACTATTCCAAGATTATGTGCTGCAAATGGGTTTTCAAAAATCCCATTTGATCTATTGAAGGCGAAAAGCGCATTCTCAAGTAGCTGGTTCTTTTCTTTTTTATTCAAGGTTCTATTGGCCCTATTGGCAAAAACTACTCCTAGATTATTATAAGAATAAGCGCTTGGGTAGACTTCTACCATTGCCCTCAAAAGCTCTTCCTTCTCAGCCCATCCGGGCTCCATCTCCAAGGCTCTTATATAGTCTTTCTCCGAAAGTGTATCTGCTGACACCTCACCTTTACGAATACTTCTTGACAAGATGGATAGCTGAAGGTCTGAAATATTTTCAGAACCTTGTTGCGATGGTTTATTTTCATTCTCAAATCGCTTCAAAACATCCCGTTCCACTTGAGCGTAATGAGCAAAAGCTTTCATTTTATTCTTTTTGAAAGTCCAGTCACCCGGCCCTTCTATGGCCTGAAGAAATGGAGCCTTATCGGTAAAAGGAACACCACTGTAAGCAGTGAATATTTTTGATAAATCTTCGTAGCTCTTTTCCGACAACATCCCAAAAGTTTCCACCTCATTGGGAGAAGCCCATAAACCTAAAACAGGATATTCTTCTTGGTTTCTGTATTGACCTATTTGAGAAAGGGCAGCTGTAGTAATAATTCCTGTAGACACTACTATTTCTTCTGTTTCCTCCTGAACTGCAGCCTGATTATTCAATATTGCACCTTTCGCCAGTAAAGAACCTTTTTCCATGCCTTCTTTAAATGGCATACTAAAGTGGCCTTTCAATTTAACTCCTGAATAAACATCTAAAGTATCTCCTTTCACCTTCAACTTTTTCTCAAACAAATACGTTTCATTACCATATTTAAAATAGGGCGTTAAAACATAGGTCTCGTTCTTCAATAGAGATGCATTGGGTAAGGCTACAGTTAAATCGAACCTTACTGAATCCCCAAGACGTTCGAGGGCATTTGGTTCCAAATAAATTTTTTGGTTATCTGCTTTTTTTTTAACTTGGACTACGTTACAAGAGAAGCATGTAGCTGTAGTACTTAAAACAAAAAAAGCAATAATATTTTTCACCATATTCATAGGTTAACCAATTTATTATCAATAAGTTGTTGTATGTTTAATTCTTAGAACATTAAAATGGTCATTACAATGGAAAATATAAAATTATTCTTCCAAGAAAGAGCCTTCGGTGTTTGCTCAAAATTAGGAGAAAAACTTCATTTCCCTATTGATAGCATTCGTTTGTTTTTTATCTACAGTTCTTTTATTACGTTAGGCTCACCCATTATAGTATATGTGAGCCTAGGGATGCTAATGAAAATAAGAACCTACTTAAGAAGAATGAATAACCCAGCATTGTTTGATTAACTAAGCTGGGAGTATTTTTTCTTTCCTTTTAAATAATAGGCTAATATTATAGAATAAACAGCTTTAGGTTGGGCAGACTTAAGTTGTTTTACTTTTTTAAACTCCTGGTAATTTACCGCTTGCCTATTGGTTAGGAAATCCCAGTAGGCTTTAAAAACAGCCTTGCTATGTTTCCCACCTTTGGTAAATAGCAAATGCAACATGGCCCCAAAGTCCATTACCATCCTCCACAGGAATACTTTTATAAAACTATCAATTTTCAAATTGCTATTGAGCATATAAAGACTATTTCTGAAATTTAGATAAGTTTTAAAGGGATTTGTCTGGGAAAGCGTACCTCCTCCCAAGTGGTAAACGGCAGATTGTCCACAATAATGGATCTTATAACCTTCATTTCTCATTCTCCAGCACAAATCAATTTCCTCCATATGAGAAAAAAAATAAGGATTGAACCCTCCTAATTGATGAAAAAGAGGAGCCTTGACACAAAAGCAAGCTCCTGAAGCCCAATCCAGTTCAATTGAATCATTGTACTGCCCTTGGTCCTCTTCCAATAAATGTAACACTCTTCCTCGGCAATAGGGATAACCCAGTTGGTCTAGAAAACCACCTGCTGCACCAGCATAGTCGAAATAACCTTTATGGGAGAGCGAAAGCACCTTTGGTTGGCAGGCAGCCACAGCAGGTTTTTCAGACAGACAATCCACCATAGCCCTGTCCCATCCGGGAGTGACTTCCACATCGGAATTAAGTAATAGGTAATAGGAAAATTTTCCTTTCAATTCCTCCAGACCAAGGTTATATCCTTTACTGTAGCCATGGTTTTCTTTAAGCAAAATCAAGCTAACATTGGGGAAATCCTTTTGAAGAAAAGCTATGGAGCCGTCCTTGCTCCCATTGTCCACTACTACAATCTCAAAAACGCTATTGCCGATCACTTGAGGCAGGTACTGCCGAAGCATGGTTTCCCCATTGTAATTTAAAATAACAATAGCAGCCTCTTTCATTAAACCATATTTCCAAAATCCATGCCCGGAATATTCGGCATCATTCCGGCAGTAGCACTGCCCATTTTTTCTTTGATTTTCGCATCTATGTTTTCAAGGGCTTTATTGGTCGCTCCTACAATAAGGTCTTTCATCATGTCCTTGTCTTTCTCATTGACTAGACTAGGATCAATTTCAATGTCCAATACCCTACGTTCTCCATTCACCACTACTTTGACCATTCCTGCCCCTACTTCTCCTTCTGCGCGTAAGTGTACCAATTCGGCTTGGGTGGCTTTTATTTTTGCCTGAGCCTCCTTCACCTTATTCATTATATTCATCATGTCAAACATATCCGTCGCTATTTTATATTTTCATTTATTTAAATTTCGAGTGCCATTTGAGAAATAGCACTACTTATAGACCTATTTAAACGGCAATTCTAACCAAAAGATCATTTTATCTTTTCGATCACCTCTTCTAAAGTTATACTTTGCTGTTCCCCACTTGCCATATCCTTCAGACTAATGGTATTGTTTTCCAATTCATCAGACCCTACTACGCCTACAAAAGGAATTCCCTTTTTGCCTGCATAGTTGAATTGTTTTTTTATTTTAGCCAAATCAGGAAAGATTTCAGCCGCTATTCCGGCTTTTCTTAAGGAGGCAACTATGCCCAAACAAGCATCCCTTTCCTCTTCACCAAAATAGGCAAGCATTATTTTTGTTCGCTCCACTTCATCATCCGGAAACATATTTAATTCGTCCAGCACATCATAAAGCCTGTCTACTCCAAAGGAGAAACCAACCCCAGATACACCTGGGAGGCCAAACACACCAGTAAGGTCATCATATCTTCCACCTCCACTTACAGAACCAATACCTACACCATTTACTTTCACTTCAAATATAGCCCCTGTATAATAAGACAAGCCTCTAGCTAAAACAGGATCAAACACCACGTGGTTTTGATTTTCCCCCATTTTCCCTAAGTAATCGAAGACTTCTTCAAGCTCAGCTATTCCTTTTAAGCCCACCTCGCTTTCCGCCAGGTAATTCTTTAAAAACAATAGCCAGTCTGCATTGTTGTTCTCTTTTTGAGCTATAATAGGTGATAAGACTTCAATAGCCTCTTCAGAAAAACCCCTTTCTTGCAATTCTATTTTAACCTTTTCCCAGCCAATTTTATCCAGTTTATCGATGGCAACGCATAAATCGGATTCTTTTCCTGAAGCGCCAATTACTTCTGCAATCCCAGTAAGAATTTTCCTATTGTTAATCTTAATGTCATAATCCTTTAAGTTAAAATCAGAAAAGACCCTTTTAATCATAGAAAGTATTTCTGTTTCACAGATAAGGCTGTCTGTACCCACTACATCTGCATCACATTGGTAAAATTCTCTATACCTACCCTTTTGTGGTCGATCAGCCCTCCAAACAGGCTGCATTTGAAAACGTTTGAATGGATAGGTGATTTCATTTTGATTCATGACCACATACCTGGCGAAAGGCACAGTAAGGTCATAGCGCAGGCCTTTTTCTGAAATCTTTGGTAACACCTTGTTTTCACCAGCATTAAAAGTATCTGAATCTACTTTCTTTAAAAAGGCGCCACTATTTAGGACTTTAAACAAGAGTTGATCCCCTTCATCCCCATATTTCCCAGTCAAAGTACTGAGATTCTCCATGGTAGGCGTTTCTAGCTGTTGGTAGCCATATAATTTAAATGTATCCTGAATGGTATTGAAAATATAATTTCTGCGGGACATTTCTTTTGGGCCAAAATCTCGCATCCCTTTAGGTATACCTGGTTTTTGTTTGCTCATTCTCTGGAATTTTGGCCAAAGTTAAAAAATTAAAAAGTATATGGCAGATATTCCCATTGCTAATTAGAAGCAAAATTCAACTTCTTTAATTATTTTCTGTGTTTATTTAATATTTTACTTACCTTTGCCCTTCATTTCAAGCGCGAACAAAAAATAAATAATACAATGGCTGTTACTACTTTAAAAAGGAAATTAAGAAGAAAAAGACAGGCACAGAATGCCAGGGTACAAAAAATCAAGTTATTGAGTGCTCAACCTGTTCTTAAAAATGTAGATGTAGAAGAGATTAAAAAAGAATTTACTTCAAGCAAATAAAACATAAAAGAGCCCGATACTGTTCGGGTTTTTTTTTATATCCTTCCCCTTTTTCCCATTTCAATAACTTTTAGATTTTTGATGGTATTGTCCAGTTCAAAAGTCAGCATGGTTTTTATTTGATGAAAGCCATGATTCCCAATTGCACCAGGATTCATATACAAAACATTCAAATCCTTGTCATGTATCACTTTGCAAATGTGTGAATGACCACAAACAAATAGTTCAGGTTTGTGAAGTTTAATTTTGGCTTTTACCCCTTTTGCATATCTTGGTGGAGTCCCTCCTATATGGATCATAAAGACTTTTACTCCTCCGCATTCAAACACTAGCTCTTCCGGAATTTCCCTTTGCAAATTGGCATCATCAATGTTTCCATACACTACTCGAAGCAAAGGTTTTTTAGGCAACAAGTCCAATACGGCCGGATCTCCTACATCTCCAGCATGCCAAATTTCGTCTACCTCCTCTAATCTTTTGATTGCATTTTCAGGTAAGCTACTGTGCGTATCGCTAATGAGGGCTATTTTCACCATTGATTTTTTTGTTTCAACAACAAAACAAATCTAAAAGCGCTTGAAAAACAAGAACAGCCTACCAAAGGACTAGACAAAACATGAATTAGGCGTTTTTTATAGTAAGAGTGAAAATATTTCAAAAAAACCACAAAGTTTGAAAACGAAAGGCAAACACCTTCTCAACATGCTATCCACCCCTAGAAACTAGCTGATAGTGAATTCATTTCACAATAAAATCAAAAAATCATCCCAAATCCTCAAATGGTAAAGCCAAGCAACTTCAAGTGCAAAAAGCAATGTTATCCCAGTTCCATTTTAAAATTTGCTGAATTTCCTTTTATCACTAAAGACTGCGGTTCCAAATTTAAAATCACAAGAAAACGACCTTAAAAAGTAAGCAAACTTGGTAATTGAAAGATTCCTTTCTATTTTTACGAGGATAGAAAATTTTGTATATAAATGAAAGAAATACAATTCAGAGATGCCATTCGGGATGCTATGTCCGAAGAAATGAGACGCGATAAAAATGTGTTTCTTATGGGAGAAGAAGTTGCTGAATACAACGGTGCATACAAGGCTAGCCAAGGAATGTTAGATGAGTTTGGACCTGAGAGAGTATTTGACACTCCTATTTCGGAACTTGGATTTTCAGGTCTTGGCGTAGGAGCTGCAATGAATGGTCTGAGGCCCATAATAGAGTTTATGACATTTAATTTCTCATTGGTAGCAATGGATCAATTGGTCAATTCAGCAGCTAAAATGCTAGCCATGTCTGGAGGCCAATACAGCGTTCCCATCGTTTTTCGAGGACCAACAGGAAATGCAGGTCAACTAGGTGCCACCCACTCTTCAAATTTTGAAAACTGGTTTGCCAACACTCCTGGTTTAAAGGTAGTGGTTCCTTCCAATCCATATGATGCCAAAGGACTACTTAAGGCATCAATAAGAGATAACAACCCTGTTATTTTCATGGAGTCCGAAGTAATGTATAGTGATAAAGGCGAGGTCCCTGAGGGTGAATACCTTTTACCTATAGGCGTTGCAGAGATCAAAAGAAAAGGAGATGATGTTACTATTGTTTCTTTTGGTAAAATGATGAAAGTAGCCTATGAAGCTGCCGATGAATTGGCCAAGGACAACATCCATGCTGAGGTTATTGATCTAAGAACGGTAAAACCAATAGATTACCCAACTGTCATCGCTTCAGTTAAGAAAACCAATAGATGTGTAATCGTTGAAGAAGCCAATCCTGTTGCTGGATTATCTTCGGATATCGCCTATAACATTCAAAAACAAGCCTTCGATTACCTTGATGCTCCTGTGATAAGGGTCAACTCTATGGATATTCCTTTGAGTTATTCACCTGCTTACATAGAAGTTACATTACCTAATGTAAAAAGGACAATTGATGCTGTGAAGTCTGTGACTTATAAGAAGTAAATCTTAATCCTACATAATTATACGATTGAAAATAAGCAGTGCCTTAGGCATTGCTTATTTTTTTTCTAATAGCTGAAGATTTTCAGTTTGAACCTAAAATAAAAAAAAAAAATGGCTGCGAAATAATTCATTTTGCAGCCATTTTTTATTTCTATTTCTGTTTTTTTTATCGTCTCCTCATATTTCCTCCAAGTGCACCCAATGCTTTTTGGGCTCCACCCATCTTATTCATCTGCTTCATCATTTTTCTCATATCCGAAAACTGCTTCATGAGGTTATTCACTTCCTGAATGGTTCTTCCACTACCATTTGCAATTCTTTTTCTACGACTGCCATCTATAAGAGACGGATTTCCTCTTTCCTGAGGAGTCATACTTCTAATAATTGCCTCGATAGGAATAAAGGATTCATCGTCAATGTCTAAACCTTTGATGGCTTTTCCCATTCCAGGTATCATTCCCAAAAGGTCTTTAATATTCCCCATCTTCTTTATTTGGTCAAGCTGGGAAAGGAAGTCATCAAAATCAAACTGGTTTTTCCTTATTTTGGCATTCAGCCTTTTTGCCTCATCCTCATCAAATGATTGCTGGGCTTTTTCCACCAATGAAACCACATCACCCATACCCAAAATCCTTTGGGCCATACGATCAGGGTAAAACAGGTCAAGATTTTCCATCTTTTCACCCGTTGAAATAAACTTGATGGGTTTATTAACAACGTGACGAATTGAAATGGCTGCACCACCCCTACTATCACCATCGAGTTTGGTCAGCACTACGCCATCAAAGTCCAATCTTTCATCGAAAGTTTTGGCCGTATTGACAGCATCCTGACCAGTCATTGAATCGACAACAAACAGGGTTTCTGAAGGTTTCAGGCTTTCTTTTAAAGCTGAAATTTCGTTCATCATCACCTCATCCACTGCCAAACGACCCGCAGTATCCACGATCACAGTCTTTTTACCATTTTTCTTTGCGTATTCTATGGCATTGGTCGCAATTTCTAAGGCATTTTGGTTTCCAGGTTCTGCGTATACCTCTATTCCGATTTGTTCACCGAGCGTTTTAAGCTGTTCAATGGCAGCAGGGCGATAAATATCACAGGCTACTAATAAAACCTGACGACCTTGTTTTTTCAAGTAGGTACCTAACTTTCCTGAAAAAGTGGTTTTACCTGAACCCTGAAGTCCAGAAATCAAAATAACTGAAGGATCTCCTTTTAATTTAATCTCCTCCTTTGCACCTCCCATTAACTGGGTCAATTCTTCCTGCGTGATTTTGACTAATAACTGTCCTGGGGAAACGGAAATCAACACATCTCTTCCTAATGCTTCCTCCTTTATTTTGTCGGTAACCTCTTTGGCCACCTTATAATTCACGTCAGCGTCGATCAGTGCTCTCCTAATTTCTTTTACCGTGGTAGCTACATTTATTTCTGTAATCTTCCCCGTACCTTTTAAGGTTTTAAAGGCTCTGTCTAATTTAAAACTGAGATTATCAAACATGTCATTTTTGTTTTGAATCAACAAAAATAGAGATTTTTTTTAAGCAAGTAGGTCTAAATCACCAAAATAATACGTAGATTATTAAAAGTCATTTTATTTGATTTTGTTAATTATACATACTCAAAACTTCGACCTATAAGGTCAAAATGTTGCATTTAGCATACAAAAATACCCTGATCAGGGTATTTTATTGATCAAAAAAATGTCGTTACTTACACATTCAAATTAAACATTATCAAACAATTACAACTTAATTTAACTTTTATCAATCAAAACAGCTTAAATAATGTTAAAAGACCAAACCCCGCTTTTTATCCCTATCGGAAATTTTTCTGATCATTGTAACAGCCTTGATGGAAGAAAATTATTGCCGTTAATAAACCTTATCCAAGAAATGGAACTGAGGTTTTATAAAACAGAAAAATTTCTTGGAATCCATGATTTAAGTGACACCACTCTTAATACAATTGGATTAAATGGAATTCATGTTAAAATTTTAGACGCCGTATTGAAATTAAGATTGGTACCATTATTCGATTGGCTTTCTTGGAAAACTGAAGCAGAAAGGTATTACCAGGATCCATCCTTATTGAGAGGTTTAGATACCGTAACACTTGGTAAAATAATGACTGTATTACTTAGATCTCAAACGATTTATGGACCTACCTTCCTAGAATCAAAGATTAAGGACAAATTTGTTCTATTTCTTCTAAAAGCAATTGTTCATTCATTAGACCAAACAAATATTTCAGGTTATTTAACTAGTGACATCGTCGATTAAACCCTACATAACACCAAATTAAGTACAAAATTTATCAATATAGCACACTATTTTTTATGCTTGACACCCCATTTTTTTTTTAAATTGGCCTTAAAATTGTATTGTAGTTATAACAGGTTTCAATTCAATAATTGCCATATTCAAATTTCACAAAGTGAAATGGGGATTTACTAATTAAATCTTTACTGGAGTGATCCGGTCCCATTTCATTTTTCGTAAATATCTTAAATACTAATTCGGTTTTGTGCAATTATCTCCCAATACTATAAAGGAGAAAATACATCCACAGGATTATTTAGTTATATACCCTATTTTGAGTTAGCAAATCAACAGTTAGGCAGAATAAAAAACCAATACTACTGAGGTTGAATAGTTTCCATCTTTTAACAAAACAGTTAGTGACTATTTCAAGTTTATTTCAAATAGGAAATACAACAATCCTGAATGAATATTGTTGGTTCATCGGCTAAAAAAAGTGTTAATGAAAGTCCAAAAATTAGACATTTCACATTTAAAGTTTGTGATCCTCCTATTCAGTTTACTAATAGGCATTAGTTTTTCGTCCAGTTTATGGGCACAATCCAGCCCTACATTGGAACTTGAAAAGCAAAACCCCTCCTGTTCAGGAAATGGGAGCATAACGGCATTGCTTGTAAACGTGGACAATTCGGGGAATTTAGCCTACAACTTATATTTGCTCCCTGGGGGAGACCTGCTATCCACAAACCAAAATGGGATTTTTGAGGAATTAGAAGCAGGTACCTATAGTATTACAGCAAATTACACATCTGAAGGTAACCCAAAGGAAATTTCTTCCGAGATTACTTTGCTTACAGCATTTGAACCTTTGTCATTTACAGTAATTTCCAACAATCTTTGCAACAGTGATCTTGGTAGGATAGAAGTGGATGTACATCAGGGAAATCCCGCAACCTACCAATTACAAGGTCCTACCCCAAGAGCTGCTCAAGAAAGCCCTGTATTTGAAGATCTTTCTGCAGGGACCTATACGATTATTGTCACAGACAATTGTGGAGACAGGCTTTCCCAATCCTTTGAAATTCAAAAAGCTGAGTTTTTGATTGATAGTGAATTCCAGCAGTTTGAAAATGAATTAAAAAGCTGTGGAGTGATTAGTGTTGGTCACCAATTGAATTCAATCGGTTCGGATATTTCCTATCCACTCCAAGTAAAATACCTTATCTATACTCCTGGAGGAGATACAGAAGAAGTCAATATTGTAATAGCAACCGGTTCTTCTTCAGAAAACATTTTTTTTGCTGACCTACCATTCTTCCATGACCAAGCCTATACTTATGATATAACAATCACCGACAACTGTGGTCAAACTACAGCTTTAGAAGGGAACACAATCAACCGTAAGTTAAGCATTTCCAATGACCTGCTATGGGGTGCAGGACTTTGTGGAAGAAGAAGACTTTCAGTAAAACCTTCTAATTTCACCGCACCATTTACTATTAATTTCACAGACTTCCCTGCCGGTTTTGATCCTGTATCTTTTAATTCACAATATCCAGGACCATTTGATGAAGAGAATGTTTTTTTCGGATCCACTGAACTACCCATCCCTGCAGGAAACTATGCATTTACCTTGGTAGACGCCTGTGGAAATTCAGCAAGTATTGAGAAAGAGTTGCTTGAAAAATTAAGTGGTCCCGGTGCAACTGTTTACAAGGGCTGTGGAGTAGACTTAGGTTCTGTTCAATTGAACAGTTTTGACTTTGAATTTACTAAGGTGGAATTGACTAAAGCTCCTAGCTCCTACACGGAACCGGTTCCGGCCGACGTTAGTCAAAACATTAGTGTTAGCATAGACCCGAGAAGGTTCTTTATGGGAGGACTTCCTGCAGGAGATTATGAATTCACCTCTTATACAAGTTGTGGTACTACCCACCTTACAAAAGTTACTATAGAAGGCGTAACAATAACTGAAAACCAAATTGACGTAGTCGAAAATTGTGGTGCTTTCAATCTTTTCCTGAAGCACAATGACAACCTAAACAGTAATCAAGCCACAATATTTGGAATACAAAAACTAGATCCTATCTCAGGTGAATGGACACACCCTGGAACGGGAAAGGTTTACAATCCCTCGGATGAACTTAGCAATGAAAATGCAGTACTATTGACAAATGGAGCTTCAAATATTAATCTAAACTATTCTGGAAAACTAAGATTACTCAAATCCTACCGGGTATGGAAAAATGGAAAGGACATGATACTAAACCGACCCCAGACCACCTATTGTATCGAAACTTTGAAGTCATTTGAAATAAAGGAAAAGAGCACTTTCAGTAGCATTAACACTTTCAAATGCTCAGGGGACAGCTATGAGATGTCTGTAAATGCCAGTGGTTATCCTCCCATTACTTATAAAATTGTAGAAAAAGATGGTTTACCATTTGTTGTAGACAATGGCGAGGACCCCTTATTCACTGGCCTTGAATCTGGTAAATATAAATTACAATTGGAAGATGCCTGTGGAAATTTAACCAATTCCACAGTACAGGTAAGGGGGGAAAACCTACCTAAAATCACTCCTGAAAATCTATGTGAAGGGGAGAATGGGGCACTTTTGATAAAGAACCTTGATTTTCTTCAATTTGAATGGTACAAAGGTGGAAGCCCAGAAACAATCCTTAGCACTGGCCCCCGACTTGAATTTTCACCCTTTAACTTGGCTACCGATGCAGGTACTTATTATGTAAGAATAAGCGATACCAATCCCGAATCATGTGTGAATAGAACTCTAGAATTTAGGATTGATGAATCAAGTCTAAACCCAGAACCAGGTGAGGGTCAGGAGGTGAATCTTTGCAAGGGTGAAATTGTAAATTTATTTGACTTTTTGGATGGACCGTTTGACAATTATGGTACTTGGAGCGAAGCAAGTGAAAGTGGTGGACTAATTGAGAACACATGGTCCTCTTCAGAAGTAACACCTGGCACATATACCTTTGATTACACAATTACGGGTATTTGTTCCGGAGAAAAAACCAGTACCGTAACCATTAACCTAGAAGATGTTCCAGATGCACCAATTGGCAATCCTATTCAGGAATTTTGCAGTCCTGGTGAGTATACACTTGCTGACTTAGAGGTAGAAGGCAGTAATATTGAATGGCATTTGTCTCCATTAGGAGAAGCAATACTGCCGGCTAACACGAGCCTTCAAAACGGAATGTCCTATTACGCATCCCAGAACAATGGCACCTGCTTTTCTAACGAAAGACTAGCCGTTAAAGTATTTGTTTATCCTGAAGTAGAAAACAATACAATTTCAGGTGATCAGACCTTGTTTCAGATGGAAAGCCCTGAAATTATTATTGGCAGCACACCTCAGGGAGGATCGGGAGATTTTACTTATACCTGGGAAAAAAAATCAAATTCATCTGACTGGGAGGTTATAAATGGTGCAGAAGGAAAGGATTATTCACCTCTCCCACTATTAGAAACTACTAGCTATAGAAGAACCGTAAGTGACAATACCTGTGGTGGTTTTGTGAGCAATATAGTTACCATAACAGTGCAGGTGGCCCCCATTATCGCTACCAATGATGTCTTTGGTCCTTTTAAAAATTACCAAACCTACCTATTGCCATCCATACTATTGAATGACAGCCTAAAAAGCAAACCGCTTTTGCCCGAGGAAGTTAACATAAGCATTCTGTCTATAAGGGACACAGGAGGGAACAGTATTCAACTGGACTACCAACTGGATGAAAACGGAAGTCTTTCTTTACCAGAAGATATTCTGCCAGAAACCTATACAATCCAATACAGCATTTGTCAAAAAGAAGTACCCGGAAATTGTAGTGAAGCTACGGTTACCTTTGAAGTGCTGGGAATTTCCCTTGAAGCCGAAAAGAAAATTGACAGGACTCAAGCCCTACCTGGTGAAATAGTAAACTATTCTATCACTATCAAAAACACTAGCCTTTTTGCCTTAGAAAACATTGTTCTGACCGAAATATTACCCGAAGAATTGATGATCTTGTCATCCACTCCTCTTCTAGAGAATAACAATACCTGGAAAATACCGGCACTTGCCCCTGAAGAGATTACTTCATTTTCTTTATCCATAATGCCCACCACAGACGGGAATTTCACCAATGAAATAAACATAGCAGTTGAAAATTACAATCAAACAATTGCTAGTGAAGAATTGCAGGTAAGGCCTAAGATGGTAGACATGTATATACAAAAGTCCTCTGCCAGCAGCCCTGTTAATGATGGCAATACTTTTGAATACCAAATAACCGTAGGAAACAATGGGCCTGACCCTGCTGACAATATTAAAATTGTGGATTTTTTACCAGATGAATTGAAATACCTGAGTGCAAGCTTAAGTTCGGATGGACTATTTTCATCGCCAATATTCTCACAGGACGGTAAATTATTGATATGGGAAGTGGCTCAATTCCCCGTAGGAGCAACGTTTCAAATCAATTTATTGGTCACTGCCATAAAAGATGGAAGGATCAATAACAGGGCTGAAGTAAGCGCAGATGGAGAAGATGTTAAACCCGAGAACAATACCTCCATCGAGACCAAAACTATCTTGCCTCTCTTTATTCCAAATGTAATCAAACCGGATGGTGATGGAAGAAATGAAACCTTTGTCATTAGGGCTTCACACAGGTTTGAGCGTGTTGAATTATCCTTATATAACCGCTGGGGAGATATTGTGTATACCTCCAGCGATTACCAGAACAACTGGTATGCACAAGGATTATTGGCTGGCACTTATTACTACCAGGTAACAGGTATAAGTTTTGATAAAAAAGAAATACAATACAAAGGTTGGGTACAGGTGATTAAATAACAAAATGAAATCAATCAACTTAAATAGCATTCTTTTGATTTTGGTAATATTTGCCACCCTTAAAGGCGTGAAGGGCCAACAATTGCCCCAATACAGCCAATACATATTCAATGCAATGCACGTAAACCCAGCCTACGCAGGATATAAAATTGATCCATTCGTCCAAGCCACTTACCGAAGTCAGTTTGGAGGATTTGAGGGTGCGCCCAAAACTTTTTCCCTGTCGGCAGACATTGCAAACTCATTACAAACCATGGGATTTGGTCTGAATATTAATTCAGACCAATTTGGTGCCAGTGATATACAGTCTATGTTACTCACTTATTCCTACACTGTACAGATCTCCTACGAAAGCTTCTTGTCTTTGGGCCTTAGCTCAGGATTTACTTCCTATGGCCTTGACGCAAGTCAATTCCAGCCGGATGATCCCAATGACCCTGGCATCCCTCAAGGGAGAATCAATGCGATTACACCCAATTTAAATCTAGGGATCTTTTTCCACACACCTGTGTTTTTCACTGGTTTAAGTGCCTATAACCTTGTTGGACAAAACATACTGGAAAAGAAACAACTTGCGATAGCCACACACAATTATCACTTTTACTTCCAAATGGGCCTGCTACTCCCAATATCAAATGAACTGTCCTTCAAACCATCTGTACTAATTCGTGAGGACCTGAATGGGCCTACCAGCTATGACATCAACGCCATGTTTCTGATAAAAGAAAACTATTGGATTGGCACTTCTTTTAGATCAGGACTTTCTAAAAACAAGACCATAATTTCTGAATTATCAGGGAATAGAAACGCTCTTGCTTTACTATTTGACTTTTTCATTACTGATGACCTAAGAATGGGCTATGCTTATGACTTTAACTTAAACAGCAAAAGCAATTACATCAATAACAGCCATGAACTCTCCTTAGGGTATTACCTCAACAGCAAATGGCTCAGTATATATAGAAATAGACATTTTTAAATAAACCTTCCTCACAAAGTTTAATTAAACACCCCGTTATCTCATTCCCTCAGAAATAAGAACTAGACCAAGCATTAATCAGGTTTTAGCTGTGTTTTAGTTTCGTTAGCTTTGCCTTATCTTTTTTTGATTGAAGGGATATCATTTCTTCTATTTCTGTTTTTTTGCTCAAAGGATTACAATGTTCGAAAGCCTCGTTTGTCTTAACGAAAAAATTATCCTTTCCAATTTCATTGATCAACCCACTGCTATAAAAAATATCTCTAGCAGGGCCAATCGCTCCTGCAACGACCAATTTTATTCCTTTGTTTTTCAATTCATTGATTAATTGGCGTAACATATGAATAGCACTACTATCTATATAATTAATGGCCTCCGCATTCAGGATAACGAATTTCACGCCTAGCCCTTTTTTATCAAGTTGATTTTGCAATTCGTTTTTAAAATATTCTCTATTACCAAAATAGAGCTGGGCATCAAAACGAATTATTAAAAATTCCTTAAAAGTTTCTGTATCCTCTGGAAAACGAGCTATATTTTTAAAATAATCGGTATTTCGTATCCGACCCAAAACAGCAATATGTGGCCTTGAAGTCCTGTAAACTAACAACAGCAAAGAAATCAAAACCCCTAATAGTATACCTTCTTTTATACCTACAGTAAGAGTGATCAGGAAGGTAGCTATCAATAGGTAAAATTCATCTCTTCGGTTTTTAAACAGATCGATGGGGTATTCAATATCTATCAATCCAAAGACAGCTACCATAATAATTGCCGCCAAAACTGCATTTGGCAAATAATAGAACAAAGGTGTTAAGAACATCAGTGTTAGCCCAACCACCATCGCACTTACTATTGGCGCGACGCCAGTTTTAGCACCTGCTTGATCATTCACTGCAGTTCTTGAAAAACCACCAGTTGTTGGGTAGGATTGAAAAAACGACCCAAGAATATTCGACGTTCCCAAGGCAATAAGCTCTTGATTGGGATCGACCTGATAACCTTGATGCTTTTCCTCAATCGCCTTGGCAACAGAGATAGCTTCCATAAAAGCGATTAGGGCCAAGGTCATCGCAATGGGAAGCAGCTCTGAAACTCTTGAATAATCGATGGAAGGGACTTGAAACATAGGTAACCCACTTGGTACTTCACCGACAATCTTCACCCCAAGGTCATTCAATCCCAAGAAATAAATCCCCAAAACACCCACGACCACTACTACAAGTGCCGCAGGAATACGACTATCGATTTTTTTAATCGACTTAATGAGAATTATAGCGATTACACCGATAGCAAGGGTAATCATATTGGTATCGGTAATGGTAGCCAATGCATTTTTTAAAAGGAAATGTATTTGATTGCTACTTTGAATAGAAGTACCTAAAAGATGCTTTAACTGACTTAGACCAATGATAATTGCGGCAGCAGAGGTAAATCCACTAATTACAGGTTTTGATAAAAAATTGACCAAAAAACCCATTCGCAGTAAGCCCAACCCTAGCTGAATAAGCCCCATAAATAAAGCCAAAAATATGGCCATGGCGATATATTCATCTATACCGGAAAGAGCTAGAGCCCCTAGACCAGATGCAACAAGTAAAGAATCCATTGCAACAGGCCCTACCGCCAATTGTCGCGATGTACCCAGTATGGCATAAATGATTTGCGGAATCAAGGACGCATAAAGTCCAAAAACCGGCGGAAGACCAGCAATCATGGCATAAGCCATCCCTTGAGGAATAAGCATAATGCCTACGGTCAACCCAGCTCCAACATCGCCGGATAAATAAGATTTCTTATAGCTCGGAAGCCATTGGAGTATTGGGAAATAACGTTTCAACATAAGAATAATTTAAACTCAAATGTAGTGCACAACAAAGCCTGATACCGTAACATTGGTCACAGATCCATTAATTTACTTTACCCAACTATCCCCTTTCGGCTAAAGCTAAAACACTCCAGACAAAATGGATCACTTGGTTGCTTTTCCCATCCTCACATGAAGGCTATGACTTTACCTTCAATAAAATCACGTATTGCATAATTTTGGCCAAAAGTATAACTTCAGGCTCCAGCACCTGCATTAAAAGCATTGGAACGACCAACTATTTGATCTATATTAACCATTCAGGTAAAATCCTGTGGCCGTTCTCTACAATATAAACTATAATTAATAGGCTAAAATGGAAAAAGAACCAAGCAACGCACAACTTTAAACAAAAACCCAAAGCTTTAACCCGAATATGCAATAGACAATCTATTACGTGCTGAAATCGCTTCAAAATCAGCCACTTCGTTGCTGTTTTCAATTTCACCATAGCGGTGCTATGCTAAAATATCCAAACAGCCTGATTTTCTTGCGATTGCAACACTTCCCGTAAACACGGGACAGGCTTCACCCCTGACTATTGCAGGACGGAGAAATCCTATTACATAATCCGGGTTTAAAATACTAGAGAAAAATTAGAGATGCATTACCCTAACTGCATAATGAGGTGGTTTGGTGTAAATAATACCATTTCATATGGAAACTGAATGAACAACAATGAAGTTATATGTTCATAATAATATCAAATTGTATAAAAATACGCGATGACGACAAAACCCAATGAACAATCTATAGTAATGTTAGGTGCTAGTGGTGCCGTTGGTACAGCAGCTTTAAACTCTCTTCTTTCTCTAAAAAACATTCAGCAACTTACCTTGCTTGGAAGAAATCCAATTCCAAATGTAAATGCTTACTTTGTAAAACAATACAAAATCAATATTCATGAACCTAAGTCGTACCTGGACTATTTACCTGGTCACAGAAGTGCTATCTGCACTTTAGGTGTAGGTGAACCTTCAAAAATAAGTAAAGAAGAATTTATTAAAATTGATAAAACGGCTGTTTTAAATTTTGCAATAGCATGTAAAAATGCTGGAGTCAAACATTTTGAGTTATTGGCCTCAGTAGGAATACATGCTGAATCAAGATTTTTCTATTTAAGAGCAAAAGGGGAATTGGTCGAAGCTTTAAAAGACTTGAATTTTGATAGGTTAAGCATATTTCAACCATCAATGATTTTAACACCCACAAACCGATATGGGCTATCACAAGCCATTACCTTGAAAGTATGGCCCTACCTAAATCCGTTATTGATCGGGGGATTAAGGAAATACCGTGGTATACCGGTAGATGTATTAGGACAGGCAATGGCAAATAACATTTTCAATAATGGTAAAGGTTATGAAATTTTACAATGGGATCAGTTTTATTCGGTAACAAAAAAACGAAACTAAAAAGCAATTCAAAAAAGGGCTAATAGTATCAATTTTCAAAAATCCCTGCTTGGCTTTTTGAAAATAATTGGATTTAAAAGCCTTAAGGGCAGCATGCCATTTACAATAATCCGCCGTTTTTTGTTAATTTGCGTATTAAATTTAAACATATCTTAATTCCAGACGATTAGAACATGAAGTTTGATTTTAAAGCAGACGTATTGCCCCACTTTTTAGCGATTTCTTCCTTTTATCTGATCGTAGTTCTTTATTTCTCCCCGATTGTATTTGATGGGAAAATGATGTTCCAGTCAGATATCCTTCAATGGGAAGGCTCTGCCAAGGAGCTTTTAGAACACCGAGAAAACACTGGGGAAGAAGCCCTATGGACAAACCGAATGTTTGGCGGAATGCCTGCTTACCTAATTCACCTTGATCCTAAAGGAGACATTACCAATTTCCTAATTAAGGTGTTTACTTTCGGTTTACCCCATCCGATTAGCGCTTTGTTTTTTGGAATGGTTTCCATGTACATCCTACTACTAAGTTTTAAGGTTCGTCCTGTCATCGCGTTGATAGGAGCATGGGCCTTTTCATTCAATACCTTTAATTTTCTCAGCCTGGAAGCTGGTCACAACGCTAAAATTTGGGCTGTATGTATCATTCCGCTAATTCTTGCAGGTGTCCACATGGCCTTTAATAATAAGAAGTTACTTGGCCTGGTTATCACCGCTTTAGCAGTACTATTGCAATTAAAATTCAACCATCTTCAGATCACTTATTACACGCTTTTATTGGTAATTGTTTATGGCATTGGTCAATTGGTGCATGCTTATCGTAAACAACAATTACCCGCCTTCGCTAAAACTACCGGCATGTTGCTATTAGCTGCTATGCTTGGTGTAATTGGGCATTCAGCCAGGTTGAGTGCTGTATTAGAATATGGAGCCTATTCTATTCGGGGTGAACGTAACCTTCCTGCTGTCAATCAAAATGATTCAGGTCTAGACAAGGAGTACGCTTTCAATTGGTCAAGTGGAAAGCTTGAGACATTCACTTTGCTTATTCCCAATTATTTTGGAGGTGCTACTCAAGAAGCCGTTCCTAAAAATTCAGCTTCTGAAAAAGCGCTTCGTGCCAATGGAATTGACAATGCACAGGTCAACCAATTTATTAAAGGTGCGCCTACCTATTGGGGGGACCAACCGTTCACTGGTGGTCCCATGTATGGTGGCTCGATCATGATTTTCCTTTTTGTATTAGGTATACTCTTTGCTCCCGCCTCATATAGAAATACTTTTTTGGCAATGACCGTATTGACTCTATTGCTTTCTTGGGGAAAAAATCTTGCTTGGTTTAACTATACGCTATTCGACTATTTACCAGGATACAATAAATTCAGGGCTGTCTCTATGGCCTTGGGCATGACCCTTTTCGTAATCCCTCTATTTGGTGCCATCGGCCTTGAGAACGTAATGCGAAAAATTAAAGAAAAGGAAACAAAAAAGACTTTCTTTATAGGTACAGTTATCACATTAGGCTTGATTTTGCTAGGCATTGTCTTCGCTTCAATGATGGGTTACCAGTCTTCAATGCCGAATTCAGGATACCCTGACTGGTTAATGACGGCACTTAAATCCGACAGAAAAAGCATGCTAATGTCTGACGCATTAAGGTCTGCTATTTTCATTACTATTTCGGCAGCATTTATAGGTTTGGCATTGTTTAATAAATTAAAAATTACTTATTCAGTTTTAGGGATTGGCGCAATGGTTCTAATCGACCTTTGGGGAGTCAACAGCCGTTATTTGGACAAGGATAGCTTTACTAATGATCCTAGCGAACAACATTTTGCAGCAACTCCTGCTGACAATAAAATAAGTGCTGATAAAGACTATTTCAGGGTTTTAAACATTCAAAACCCTTTTAATGATGCCCGGACCAGTTATCGTTTCAACAGCATAGGCGGTTATCATGGAGCCAAAATGAGCCGGTACAACGATTTGATAGACCGTATACTTGGTACAGAAATCAATGGCTTTGTTCAAAAAGCACAGGAAGGAAACTTTGATTATAAAGGCATTCAGGCTTTGAACATGCTGAATACCAAATACCTCATGGCGGGCAGAGCTGAAAATGCTGTTTTCCTAAACCCTGAAGCCAATGGTCCTGCTTGGTTTCCGGAAAGTATTGAAGGTACAAAGACAAATGAAGAGGAGATCGAGGCTTTGGCAAAAATAAACACCAAGGTGACGGCCACCTACAATGCACAAGACAACGGAAATCAAAGCATAAATACTGGAAAAGGAAGCATTAAATTGAAAAGCTACTCACCTGATGTTTTGGCCTACACTGCCTCTGTTGAAAAATCAGGTTTGGTGGTTTTTTCTGAAATTTACTACCCAAAAGGCTGGAAAGCATTTATTGACGGTCAAGAAACACCAATTTTACGTGTAAATTACTTATTAAGAGGACTTGTACTTCCTGAAGGTGAGCACATGGTGGAGATGCGCTTTGAACCAACATCTTATTATCGATGGGAGTACATTTCAATATTCGCTCAATACCTTGTAGTCCTTTCTTTAATATTTGTTGTTTTCATAAATTTGAAAACCAAACAAGAACCGACAGTATAAAAATGACAAAAGACGTTGCCCAATTCTACGACCAATTTGCCAATCAGCAAATTAAAACCGGTGTAAACTCAAGACACCTTAGCATTATTTCAAAATTGAAAAATGCCGGTTTAAAATCACACCATAAGGTATTGGAGGTCGGTTGCGGAATTGGAACCGTTAGTCAGCTAATTGCTAAAAACACACCTAAAGGAGAGGTACTGGCGGTAGACATTAGCCCTGAAAGTATTGCACAGGCAAAAATAATTTGGAATGGTTTGGGCAACCTCCAATTTGAAGTTTCTGACATGAAAAACTTTCATAAGAAAGATACTTTGTTTGATGCCGTAGTTTTCCCTGATGTATTAGAGCACATACCAGTAGAGGACCACTTTGCTTTATTTGAGACCATCAAAAAACACAGTCACTCAGAGACTTTCATCTTTATTCATATTCCTTCCCCTAGATTTCTTGAATGGATGATCGCCAATGAACCAGAAAAACTACAGGTAATTGATCAACCATTAGATACTGGAGAACTCGTTAGCAAATTGTCTGCAAATGATTTTTACCTTGATAAAATGAACACCTATAGCCTTTTTTACAAGGAGAAAGATTACCAATATTTCGTATTTAAAAAGAAACAAGCCATACAAAGCACCAACCATAGAGACAAATGGACTATTTTAAAGGAAAGGCTTTTGATCAAATTAAAACAAAAATTACCTGCTTTTTGAACTTCAATTGAACAATAAATGATCCTCTATATCTCTCCCATTCCTACCGCTTTTATCCAAAGGGATATAGAAATGCTAAGCCCTACATTTCGAATTGTTCACCTCAATTTCACTACGAATCCCTATTTATTACCTTTTTTTTTCGTGTATCAATTAATGCAGCTAATGTTGTTGCTTCCGTTCACAAGCAAATACCTTTGTTTTTTTGCCGGATACCACACTATTATACCTGTTTTTCTTGGAAAACTATTTGCCAAAGAAGTAATCATTGAATGTGGAGGAACAGACGCCATGCATTTACCAAAAATAGATTATGGCAACTACAGAAAAAAATGGCTTAAAAAAGCAACTGTATACAGTTTCAAAAACTGTTCACTCATACTTCCGGTATCCCATTCTTTAGTAAAATCAACATATACCTATGATACAGATTCGCCAAAACATCAGGGTTTGCTACACTTGATCCCTGACTTAAAGACAAAAATACAGGTGGTTTATAATGGCTTTGATGACCAGTTTTGGACCGATGACCATAGAGCAAAATCACCTTTCTCCTTTGTTACAGTGGCTACAGGGATTTCAAAAGAAAATCGAGCCATGGTTAAGGGTATTGATCTGGTAATTGAAATGGCAAAAGCATTCCCAGACCATTCATTTACGATTATTGGAGACAAGAATTTCAAAACACTTCTTCCAAATGTCATCATAATGCCCCCTCTTGATCAAAAAGAAATTAGACAAGTATACCAACGCAGCCAGTTTTATTTACAACTTTCCTATTCTGAGGGTTTCCCCAATGCCCTAGCTGAGGCAATGTTGTGTGGATGCATTCCGATTGGAAGTAATGTAGGCGAAATCGCTAAAATCATTGGTGATACAGGTTTTATTTTACCTTATAAAAATGTTGAACTCTTATTTGATTTGGTCTCTAAATTAGAAAATGAAGACTTAAAAACCTTACGGGTAAACGCCTCACTAAGGATAAAGGAAAATTTCAATTATGCCCAGAGAAAAGAAAAACTAATTGCAGTTTTAACACCTGATTAAGAAAAATAATCTCCAACTTTGAATAAAATATTAAAGTATTAATGTCGACTTTTAATGGCAGGTGTTAAGCAAAGTGTATTAACAACCATATTTTCCTATGTGGGAGTAATCGTAGGGTATGTTAACCTTCTATGGCTGTTCCCTTACGTACTTAGCCCAACACAAATCGGTTTATTTAAGACCGTTCAGGACATAGCTTTGCTTTTGGTACCCTTTGCCCAACTGGGTATCGGACATGGCATTACCCGCTTCTTCCCAAGGTTAAGAGGCAAAGAATTTGCTTTCTTTAGCTTTAGCCTGATCATCGCTACTGTAGGCTTTTTTATGGTAGCCTCATTGTTTTTTGTTTTCAAAACCCCAATCATTAACGCATTTGCAGAGAAAGCACCTGAGGTTAACAACTTCCTTATTGTTGCCCTATTGATTACCTTCTTCTCTCTATTCAATTCGCTTCTGGAGGCATTTTGTAGGTCATTTTTAAAGATTGCCATACCTTCTTTAATTCGGGATGTGTTTCTAAGAGTTTTTATGGCAATGTTGGTAATAGGATATTACTTTTCTTTTTACTCCTTTGACTTTATGATTTGGGGCATGGGGGCTGTGTACATGCTAGCCATGATTTCTATCATGTTATACATGAAAAGGGAGAAAATATTTAAAATTGATTTTAATTGGAAGAGAATTACCCTCCCCATTAAGAAGGAGTTTTTGCAATACAGCTTGATCACCCTCCTAGGCACAGCCGGGGCACTTCTGATCATGAAGATTGACAGCATCATGGTGAGTTCAATGATAGGCTTAGATGCCAATGCAATTTACACCATAGGCTTTTCTATAGCTGTGGTAATAGAAATGCCGAGGCGGGCAATTTCACAGGTAGCCATGCCGGTTATCTCCGAGATGTTTGCGAAAAATCAATTGACTGGAATAAATGCACTCTATAAAAAAATAGCTATCAACCAGCTGTTAATTTGTTTGTTGATTTTTTTAATGATCTGGATCAATATTGAGAGTCTCTACCACTTTGTACCAAACAGAAGCATTTATGAGCAAGGCAAATGGGTAGTATTATTGATCGGTTTAGGCAAATTAACAGATGTGATCTTCTCGGTTAATGGCGAAATAATCGTCTTCTCCAAATTCTACACCTTTAACATCACCGCTACTCTTTTCATGAGTGTAGCAGTAATTGTATTTAACTTGGTATTGATTCCTCATTACGGGATTGAAGGAGCTGCTTTGGCCTCCTTAATCGCCATGTTTTTTTACAACTTTGTCAAATTTGTTTTCATAAAAATAAGGCTAGGTTTCAACTCCTTTACACCTAATGTCTTTTTAATTCTCCTGGCTGGGATATTGAGCTGGGCAGTTTCGTATTACTTGATCCCAACTTTAGAGGCTGTTATCCTTGATATTCTAATTAGAAGTGGAATTGTTACCGCTGTTTATCTACTGCTGTTACACATATTAAAGGCCGCACCTGAAACGGAAACAATGGTTTTACAAAAAATCAAACAGCTGTTGTCTATGCTTAGTAAACACTAAGTATCCAGCCTGTGCATAAAACTTCACATAGAATTCAATGTCATGGTACTGAAAACCTTCGACAACTACGTCTTTGCAATGCCTTCAAGTAATAGCGCCAATTGCTGTGTAATGTTTTTTCTGCTGTAATTTTGAATGTCGGACTTAGTCCATCCTTGATTTTCCCCTTTGGCAAAACCACGAAGGAACTGAACCAAACCTTCTTCATCTTGATGAGCGAAAACTTTACCTGCCACCGATGAATTAATAATAGAAGCGGAATCCCCCATCGGATCTCCCAAAGCCAATATTTCCCGACCCGTTGCCATGTATTCAAATAGTTTACCGGGAATATTTCCTTTGGCATTTTTGGTATTGGTAAGGATCAGAAGCAATAGCTGGGCTTTTTCATAAAAGGAGAACACTGTTTTATGAGATACATAACCCGGCAATGCAATATGGGCTTTGAACCAACTGTCTTGAGCTACCAAGGTTTTAATGCTCTCATTCACCCTCCCTACAAAAGTTAGCCTGACCTTGCCTGTGCTCTCTCCAAAAACCGTTTTAAGCGCCCTTAGAAACGGAAAAGGGTCTCTTATTCCATCAATCACTCCCGAATATACGATTTCTAAAACAGACGATTGACTGGCTGGTTTAGAAAGGGTTTCAGGTATATCCGCAGTATCAAAACCATTCAGGATTACCTTTACATTTTTAGCCCCTATCCCCTGCATTTCATTTTTAAATGTAGGTGAAATGGTTACCAGGCTATCGGCCTCTTCAAATACGCTAGACTCAAGCTTTTGATGTTTCTTTCTGGCAAATTGACTTAGCTTAAGCGTGTCCAAAAACTCCCAATTGGACCATGGATCTCGAAAATCTGCAAGCCATGGAATTCCTGTTTTTCTTTTTAGGTTTCTACCTATCAAGTGCATACTGTGAGGAGGCCCAGTAGTGATGATCGCTTCAAAATTATTTTGCTCGCAAATACTAGCTAAAAAACTAACCGAAGGTTTCACCCAAAATAATCTAGGGTCAGGAATAAGGAGGTTTCCCCTGAGCCAGACGGCCAACTGATCGAGCATTCCCGGATCCTTGTACTCAAGAATGCTGGCAGTATCCTTTGGTTGCTGTTTTTTAAGTGTTCTAAACAACTGATAAGGCTCCCAAATAGGAAACTTCAATACCTCTGTATGTTTGTCCACTTCTTTCTCCAGAGAAGGGTCTTGTAATGCAAAATCAGGATTTTCGGGCGTGAAAATTACGGGTTGCCAGCCAAATTCAGGTAGGTATTTGGAAAATTTCAGCCAGCGTTGAACGCCTGACCCGGCACTTGGCGGCCAGTAATAAGTAATGATCAGGACCCTTTTCATACATTAAAAAAAAATCAAGCAGGAACATTATTTCCTGCTTGAATGACATTATATATTTATTCGCCTTGAGCCAATGAAAAACCTCTTTCTCCATCGAAAGTATACAAATTCTCTGTCTTGATAAAGTCAAAGCCTAAGTTTCCTACCTGATTCAATACCTCTATGATTTGCTCATGGGTAATGGGCTTATCATCTGCATCAAAAAACCTGACTCTCCAATGATCAGAGCAAAAGGTCTCTTTCATTCCATCAGGATAAACCCTTACCCCTCTATTGGTAATAAGTTGCATTTTTAATCCGTTGGCATTGACCGACCTAAGCTTGTCTCCCATTTCGTCCGGGTTTCTATTTCCTTCTTTCCAGTCTATAAAAACATCCAAACCTATCAATACTTTCTCAGCAGCTTTATGTGGTTTGATCGCAAGGGCTTTTTTTATTTCAGCTTCACTACGCTCAGCTTTGGCAAAAACCGCTTTTTTCATGCTTTTAGGTTCCTTACCTAACCTTGAAATTACTGCCTCAGCAAATTCTTTAGTACCCACTCTTTTGGTACTTACTCCATCTTGATAAATATCTCCTGTATGAATACCATCCTCAAGTGTAGCCATCCATGCATTACTGATTTTTTGTGCTACTTCGGGTTGTCCTATATGCACTAGCATCATGATCGCACCATTTAACAAACCAGATGGATTGGCTATATCCATACCTGCAATATCAGGAGCAGAACCATGAATAGCTTCAAACATGGCCACATCTTCACCAACATTAGCAGAACCACCGAGGCCTACTGACCCTGTTACCTGAGCTGCCACATCAGAGATAATATCACCATAGAGGTTTAGTGTAACAATCACATCAAACATCTCAGGGCTGTCAGCAATTAATGCAGTAGCTATGTCTATAATTTTATGATCCGTTTCTATGTCAGGGTATTCTTTAGCAACCTCATTAAACACCTGATGAAAAATGCCATCAGTCATTTTCATGATATTGTCTTTGGTCATACAAGTGACCTTTTTCCGCTTGTTCATGCGGGCATACTCAAAAGCATACCTGACAATTTTCTCACTACCCGGTCTGGAGATCAACTTTAAGCATTGGTATACTTCATCCGTTTGACGGTGTTCAATACCTGCATATAGGTCCTCTTCATTTTCCCTAATAATAACCAAATCAGTTTTAGGGAAATGAGTATGAATAAATGGCGAATAAGCCTTACAAGGCCGCACATTAGCATAAAGCCCTAATGTCTTTCTTGTAGTCACGTTCAGACTCTTAAAGCCACCTCCTTGAGGGGTGGTAATTGGTGATTTTAGAAACACCTTAGTTTCTCTTAAAGAATCCCATGCACTTGGCGCTATCCCCGAACTTATTCCTTTTAAATAAACCTGCTCACCGATTTCAATAACATCTGGCTCTATAGCAGCCCCGGCTGCCTCCAGGATTGACAATGTTGCATTCATTATTTCTGGACCAATGCCATCTCCAAATGCTACTGTTATTTTCCTTTTTTCCGTCATGTGGTAAGTGATTGAAATTTTTGTACCTAATTGTTAGCTTCTATGCAAAAATAGAAAATATTGACATACAATCGATTTAACCAGAGAAATAATAGCCGTTTTGACAATAAATGAGGCCTACTTCAATCAGTATCAATTCCTAGACTTTAAAGCTTCAAATTAATTAGAAAGCAATAATGATTCTTAAATACCTTTTTCCGTGGTTTAAAATGCAATTTTATAGCTATTTAATGAATTATCACTTTCAGTTGATTTGTGATTTTTAGCCGAATCTTTTGTGATTGATTAGGCACCTCGTATATTTGGGCCTTAACATTGAAGAATTGGAATGGCTGAACAAAAAAATATTCTTTCAGAGACTAAAGACGGAATACTTTATCTTACCATCAGCAGAGAGTCCAAGCTCAATGCCTTAAACTTCAGCACATTGGAAGAGTTGAAAAACATTTTCAACGAAGTGAATGATAACAAATCGATAAGAGGTGTAATCATCACAGGTGCGGGTGAAAAGGCCTTTGTCGCTGGTGCTGACATCAATGAAATTTCAGAGCTTAACGAACTCAATGCTAGAAAGTTTGCTGAATTTGGTCAGGAAGTTTTTGATAACATTGAATCTTGTCATAAACCTGTAATCGCAGTAGTAAATGGCTATGCTTTGGGGGGCGGATGTGAATTGGCCATTGCCTGCCACATGAGAATCGCTACTTCAAATGCTAAATTTGGACAACCAGAAGTAAATTTGGGGATAATCCCTGGCTACGGAGGAACACAGCGGCTTACCAACCTTATTGGTAGAACAAAAGCCACAGAAATTCTGATGACTGGAGACATGCTTGATGTCAATGATGCTAAATCCCTTGGGCTACTCAATCATGTAGAAGCTTCCAAAGAGGATGCAATGGCTAAAGCAGAAGAGATTTTAAGAAAGATAATGAGCAAAGCACCATTGTCTATAGGTATGATAGTAGACTGTGTCAATGCTGTTTTTGCAAGTGACGAAAATGGGTATCAAATCGAAGCCAATAGTTTTGCGCGTTGCGTCAAATCCGAAGATTATAGAGAAGGAACCAAAGCCTTTCTAGAAAAAAGGAAACCTAATTTCAAAGGGGAGTAGTCCCCTTTTTTATGGGCCTGATAAAAAAATTAGCTGGGCAATCTGCCATATATGGCATCAGCAGTATCCTCGGCAAATCAATCAATTTTTTGCTTGTCCCCCTGTACACGGGATATCTTCCAAAAGAAGAGCTAGGGTCTTTCACTATGCTTTATGCAATGATTGCTTTTCTGAATGTCATTTTCACATTCGGCATGGAAACCTCTTACTTTAGATTTTCTACAGGCAAGGGTTTGGAGCCAAAGGTTGTCTTTCAAAATGCCCAATCTTTGGTAGCCGTGGTAGGTTTATCATTAGGAATCATTTTGTTTCTTTTTGCAGAAAACCTAAGCTTGCTATTTGATTATCAAGGAAAATCTCATTTGTTTCAATGGGCGGCAATGATATTGACAATTGACGCCTTGATGGCTCTGCCATTTGCACGCTTGAGGCTAGATGGCAGGTCTCTGACTTTTGCATTACTCAAATTATTAAACATCTTCCTGAATGTAGGTTTCAATGTGCTATTTATCGTTGTGGCTTATCATATCGTTGAAGGAGATATTCTACAGATACTGTATCCATTTGTTTCCCAATGGTACAATCCAGACTGGGGCGTAGACTATATCTTACTAGCAAACCTATTGGCAAACCTACTTATTTTACCATTTTTATGGAAACTAGCAGGCCAATGGGAATTCCAGCTAAAGCGAACCATCCTTCTCCCCATGTGGAAATACGCACTTCCTTTGTTATTTATGGGACTTGCAGGGGTTACCAATGATGTGTTTTCAAGAGGGTTATTTGAATATGCTCTTCCTGATGGATTTTACCCTGAATTAACTTCCAGAGAGGCCGGAGGAGTATTTGGCGCCACTTTTAGGTTGGCTATATTAATGAGCTTAATCATTCAAGCTTTCAAATATGCCGCTGAACCCTTCTTTTTTCAACAATCTGAGAACAAAAACAGCCCATTATTATTTGCAAGGGTCATGCATTGGTTCATTATCTTTTGCACTTTCTTAATGGTGGCAGTAGCTGTAAATTTAAAGTTAATTGGCGCCTTGTTCTTCCAGGCAGATGGATATACAGCAGCCCTACCTATGGTACCTATCCTACTAATGGGCTATTTACTATTAGGGGTATATTACAACCTTAGCATTTGGTTTAAAATCACTGACCAAACGCGTTACAGTTTTTATATCACCTTGGTTGGAGCAGTCATAACAATAGTGATTATCCTCACATTGGTCCCTATCTGGGGTTTTATAGGTGGAGCGTTGAGTACCTTAGGTAGTTATTTGATCATGGTGTTGCTATGTTATTTTATAGGACAGAAGTATTACCCCATCCCCTACCAGACTAAAAAAGACATTGGCTATCTTATCATAGCATTCCTTTTAAGTTATGGAGGCTTCCTTATAGATACAGGTTCATTAGCGATTAATTTTATCCTTCACACATCTATCATTTTATTGTATGGTGGCCTAATTTTCTTGATGGAAAAAAAGGAACTATATTCGTTATTAAAATCTCTCTCCAAGAAGTAGCATGAATATTAACGTTATTAATAAATCAAATCACCCTTTACCTGCTTACCAAACCAAACTGTCTGCAGGTCTGGATCTTACCGCCAACATTTCTGAACCTATCATTTTAAAACCACTAGAGAGAAAATTAATAGGAACCGGCTTGTACATTGCATTACCAGAAGGTTTTGAAGCACAAATAAGGCCTAGAAGTGGTCTGGCTTACAAGCATGGAATTACTGTTCTTAATAGTCCTGGAACAATTGATGCGGATTACAGAGGTGAAATAAAAGTTTTACTTGTGAATAATTCTGACAGTGAGTTCACCGTTCAGGATGGAGAAAGGATTGCACAAATGGTCATCGCTAGGTATGAACAAATCGAATGGAGTCCTCAGGAATCCCTTTCAGACACCGAAAGAGGAACTGGTGGTTACGGAAGCACTGGGAAATAAACCCATATATTAAATCGATTTCTTTTTTTGGTGTTTGCCGGCAGATGAACCAAATGTTAGGGTTAATTGTATAATTTAAAGTAATCTGTAAATTGTCGACCTTGATAATAGTTCACAATGGTCTGGAACTAACAGAATTAAAAATCACATTGTAGTTAAAATGAAGGTTTAGGTTATTGAACAAGCTTAAACCTATAGCATGCTTAAACATGGATAAATTGAATTTAAATTTTTTTGTCTGGTTTTTCACCTTAATACTCCTAATGGGAATTTCCCAAGAGGATGCTTATGCTCAAAAAAAGCTTAGCAGAAAAGAGCGGAAGGCCAAAGAAAAAGAAATGCTAGCCAGCAGATTGTTTATAGAGGGACAGAAAAACCTCATGCTGGACGATTATGAGAAAGCCTACTTTTATTTTATTAAAGCCTTAGAATACAACGAGGAAGAAAGTGCCATACATTTTAAGCTATCCCAAATGATGGTTCGTGCCAAGCAATTTGAAAAAGCTTTGGCTTATGGACAAAGGGCCTTGGAATTGGATCCGGACAATAAATATTACCATCTACAAATAGCTGAAATATACAACAACCAAAACAAAACAAGGGAGGCTGCAGGTGTTCTTGAAAATCTGATGGCTAAAGAGGGAAATTACAGGCAATACATTCTAGACTTGGCTTCCTTGTATCTAAAACTTCAGGATTTAGACAAAGCCTTGGAAGCATTAAATAAAGCCGAGGAATATTTCGGTGTGGTAGAGCAACTTACCGCTCAGAAACAACGCATTTATTTGAAGAAAAACAACTTGGAAATGGCTATAAAAGAAGGTGAAAACCTTATTGAAGCCCATCCTGGTAATTCAAGGTATGTACTCTCTTTAGTAGATATTTTATTTAACAACAACAAAGCCTCACAGGCATTGGACTTGGTACTTTCTAACTTAGAAGACTACCCAAACCAGCCTGATATGAAAATGGCTGCCTACAAACTTTACAAGGGCAAAAGTGAATTTGACAAGGCAAACAAATACCTAAAGGAAGCTTTTGAAAATCCGGAATTAGAAGGAGATGTAAAGGCAGAAGAATTCTCTACTATTTTGACACAAAGCAAAAGCACTGCTAGAGACCAGTTATTGGACAGCCTTTCCAAGCCTATGGAGGCCCTTCACCTAAACAACCCCAATATTCTAATCGCCTTAGGAGACTGGAAATTACAGGAAAAGGCATTAGAAGAAGCCATAGAATATTATACTAATTCAGTTAAAATCACTCCTTCAAACCAAAAGCTATTTCAGCAATTGATACCATTGATGTTTGAAAATCAAAAACCTTTTGTTGATATTATTGAAATAGCGACATTGGCCACGGAGAACTTTCCCGAGACTTCAGAGTTTTGGTTTTATTTGGGAACCGCCCAGTCTGGAAATAAGGACAATGAAGGTGCCAAAAAATCATTGGAAGAGGCGCTAAAGTTGAACAATGAATTGAATTCTCAATTGACCTTAATGGCCAATTCCCAATTAGGTGATGTACTATTTGGCTTGGGAGAAAAGGAAAGAGCCTTTGAAATTTATGAAGAAGTTTTGGCTCAAAATGCCAATAATGAACATATATTGAATAATTATGCCTACTTTCTTTCTCTAGAGAAGAAGGATCTTGAAAAAGCGTTAAAAATGTCTCAAAAATTAGTTAAGAGGTTTCCAGACAACGCCACCTATCTGGACACCCATGCTTGGGTTTTATTTCAGATGAACCGGTTTGAAGAGGCTCGGCCATTTATGGAAAAGGCATTAGAAAAAGAACCTCATCCAAGTGGTGTAATGTTTGAACATTACGGCGACATCATGTTCAAGATTGGAGAGAAAAAAATTGCCATGGACTATTGGAATAAAGCCAAGGACCTGGAAGACACCTCAGAGTTTTTGACACTTAAAATCAAAAATAAAACCTATTATGAGTAATGCTAAAATATTGACCTTCTTCTTGGGAATGGTGATGCTTTGGTCTTGTGCAAGGAAACCCATGTCTTATACGACCAATAAATCAATGGAAGAATTCCAGCCAAATTACCTTGAATTCAATTACCTTTCAGCCAAAGGTAGGGTTACCTTGGAAGAACAAGATGGCAAAATCACCAAGGGGGTTTTGAATATCAGAGCAAAAAAAGACAGTGTTATTTGGTTTAATATGTCTCCAGGTTTAGGAATTGAGGCCCTTAGAGGTTTTATAAGTGCTGATAGAATTAAGATAAGAGACCGAATAAATGGGCAAAAAATCGACATGGATTATGCCGATTTTCAAAAGAAATACGGGGTTCCGTTGTCCTTTTCGCTCTTCCAGAATTTACTTTTCGCTAACTTACCCCATGAATTCAGCTATAGAGACAGACTTATCAGGGTTGCTAAGACGTTTGTATTAAAACAGGAACGAGAAAACATCACTTACCAAACAACCATCGACGCCGGTCATGGTAAAGTTACCCAATTAGAAAGTAAAGCCTCACAAAATAGAAGTGGCAGTCTAGAGGCGTCTTATATGGATTTTCGCGAAGTTTCCCAACAACCATTCCCTTATCAGGCCATTATAAAAATGGTCTTAAGCTTACCAGACAAGCCCAAGACCAATTTTTTCTTAAACGTAGAGATGATCAAAGTAGAACTAACGGATGACCCACTCAATTTCCCATACAATTTTTAATAAGTTTACCGGAACCAGGGTTCTTTCCCTCATCTTATTTTTAGTTCTTGGACTAGGTACATTTTCTCAGCTAAACGCTCAAGTCACCGCAGACAGAGCAAAGCTAGAGAGAGAGAAAACTGCCATCCAAAAAAGGCTAAGAGAATTTGACACTGTGTTGAAAAAGACTACAGATGAAAAAAAGGTTTCTGTAAGTGAGCTAAGGGCAGTAAATCAGAAACTAGTTGAAAGGGAAAAGTTTATCGCCACAATCAATAAAGAACTCCAACTTGTCAATAAGGAAATCAACCAAACATCATCTCAAATAAAAAAATTAAATGACGAGCTTAACTTACTTAAAGAAGAATACGCTAAGATGATTTACACATCTTATAAACTAAATCAAGGTGTAAACCTTATTACCTTCATTTTTTCATCGGCCACCTTCAAGCAATTCTACATGCGGCTAAAGTACCTAAAACAATACAGTGATGCCCGAAAGAAACAGGTAGAACAAATGGAAAAGGTAAGTTTAGAGTTGGCAGAAAAACAAGGGACTTTAGAATTGCAAAAACAGGATCAAATTAAGGTCCTAAAGCAAGAACAAGAACAGAAAAAGGTTTTGGATCAGCTTAAGATGGAGCAACAAAGAATGGTCAATACCCTTAGCCAAAAGGAAGAGGAAGTAAAAAAAGAGATTGCGGCAACAAAAAAACAGCAGGCAGAACTTAATCAATTAATAAAAAATGTAATTGCTGAAGAAATCAAGCTTGCAAAAGCCGCAGAAAAGGCTGAGGAAAAGCCAAAATCAGCCCAACCAAAAACCAAAAAACTCCCAAATACACCGCAGGTCAAAAAACTCTCTGCATCGTTTGCTAGCAATAAGGGCAATATACCTTGGCCAGTTGATAGCGGATTTATCTCTAAAAAGTATGGTACTTACCCCCACCCTACCTTGAAAGGGATTTCTGAAACCAATGATGGTATAGATATTCAGACCACAAATAATGCTCCAGTGAAATCCGTTTTCCCTGGTACAGTAACTAAAATCACCACAGTACCTGGCATGGGAGGTACGATTATTATCAAACATGGGGACTTTTATACCATGTATAGTAGGTTAAAAACCATTGATGTAAAATCTGGTGAAGAGGTTCAATCCGCAACAGTCATTGGGCACGTATATTCAGATGAAGATGGGTATTCTGAACTTCATTTTCAAACTTGGAAAGGCTTGGAAGTAATGAACCCTAGCATTTGGCTTTCTAGTAAATAATCGCTAAATTTTAATATATTTACAAAAATTAAATACAACATGCTTTAATTCCTTTGCGTTAATAAAGCACAATCATATATTTGTAATAATTTCAAAATCAAAATAATCGAATCATGAATACATTGGGTTTTATACAAAATATCGGAGGAGGATCATTAGTGGTCATCGTACTGGTAGTTATCCTTCTTTTTGGAGCAAAACGAATTCCTGAACTGGCTAGAGGACTAGGTAGAGGTATCAGAGAATTTAAAGATGCTACCAAAGAAATTCAGGATGATTTGGAAGAAGGACTGAAAGACGACAACAAGAAAGCAAAAAAATAAAAAGTTGGAAAAATTTCGTTCATTCGATGAGATAAGAAAATCGCTAGAAAAAAAGGAAACGGATTGTAAAGCGATTGTCAAATACTACCTAAGCAACATTGAAACGAAGGCGCAATTAAACGCCTTCGTTGAAGTTTATAGCCAATCTGCTTTAGAGCAGGCGGAAGCTATTGACGAAAAAATAGCTGCAGGAAAAGCTGGAAAACTAGCTGGAATGGTAATTGGTATAAAAGATGTTTTGTGCTATAATGAGCACGAATCAAACGCCTCCAGTAAAATACTGGAAGGGTTTGAATCTCAGTTTACCGGAACTGCTATTCAGCGTCTAATAGATCAGGATGCCATCATAATAGGAAGGCTTAACTGTGATGAATTTGGTATGGGCTCTTCCAATGAAAACTCAGTGCATGGAAAAGTATTGAATGCCATTGACGAGAGTAGAGTACCTGGAGGATCATCCGGTGGATCAGCAGTAGCCGTGCAAGCCAACCTTTGTACTGTTTCTTTAGGAACAGACACAGGAGGATCGGTAAGACAGCCTGCAGCTTTCACAGGAGTAATTGGTATTAAACCTACCTATTCTCGTATTTCAAGGTATGGATTAATCGCATACGCTTCGTCATTTGACACAATCGGTGTTTTCTCAAACAACGTCAAAGACAATGCATTGGTACTAGAAACCATGGCAGGTCCTGATGACTTTGATAGCACCTCTTCTCGTAAACCTGTACCTTCTTACAGCAAATTATTGCATTTCGATAAACCTGCAAAAATTGCTTACCTGAAGGAAACGGTTCACTCTGAAGCATTGCAGCCAGAAATCAAGGCCAATACGCTTAACGTACTAGAAAAGTTGAAGGAAGAAGGTCATGAAGTGGAAGAAGTAAATTTTCCACTTTTAGACTATGTGCTCCCTACTTACTATATTCTTACGACGGCGGAAGCTAGTTCAAACCTATCAAGATTTGATGGTGTAAAATATGGGTATAGAACACCCAATGCACATAATCTTGAAAGCATGTACAAGCTTACCCGATCCGAAGGATTTGGGGAAGAGGTAAAACGTAGGATTATGCTTGGTACCTTTGTATTAAGTGCCAGTTATTATGATGCTTATTTCACAAAAGCGCAAAAAGTAAGAAGGTTAATTAAGGAGTATACAGAAGACTTGTTGACCAAGTATGATTATATTGTGCTTCCAACAACCCCAAGTACAGCCTTCAAATTTGGTGAACATTCAAATGATCCGGTGGCCATGTACTTAGAGGATTTGTTTACAGTACAGGCATCAGTGTCAGGAGTACCTTCTATTTCTATCCCCAATGGAAAAGATGAGAAAGGTTTACCAATAGGACTACAAATCATGGCCAATTCTTTTAAAGAAGCGGAATTATATGCTTTTGCCAACTACCTGACATCGGCCACATTTAATAATTAAAATATGAGGTTAAAATCTTTTTATATATTAGTAGCAACTTTGATATTGTCCATTCCTAATTGGAATGTGGCAATAGCTCAGGAGAAAGGCATGACTGTTTCAATCGACCCAAATGGGGAGGAAACAATCATGCCTTTTTATGACTACGAACATATACCAGATTTCACCTATGAAGAAGTAGAAAAGCGTATCGCAGAAATGGATACGGATATGCCTTTTGAATTGAATGAAACAATTTTTGCCTTCATTAATTACTTTACCGTAAGGAATAGGGATTATACACGCATGGTCCTTGAAAGACAGGACATGTACTTCCCTATGTTCGACGCTTATCTTTCAGAACACAATATGCCTGAAGATATCAAGTACCTATCAATCATAGAATCTGGCCTTAACCCAAAAGCCAGGTCTAGGGTAGGTGCCATGGGGCTTTGGCAGTTTATGCCAGCCACAGGTAAAGAGTACAAATTGTATTACAACAGTCATGTAGATGACCGACTAGACCCTGAGCTTTCCACCGAAGCAGCTATTCGCTACCTAAAAGCATTAAATCGACGCTACAACAATTGGGAATTGGCCCTAGCCGCGTATAACTGTGGTCCGGGTAATGTAAACAAAGCCATTCGTCGCTCGGGAGGAAAAAGGACATTCTGGGAAATTTACAGGTATTTGCCTCGTGAAACAAGGAGTTATATCCCGCAGTTTCAAGCAATCATGTATGTATTGCGGTATGCTGAAGAACACAATCTCATTCTAGAAGAGCCCTCCTATCCAGTAGCCTACGAGAAAATGGACATAGGGAAAGGATATACCCTAGAAAATCTGGCCAAACTTACCGGGCTTTGCATTGAAGACCTTGAATATTTAAATCCTTCTTTAATCAAAAGTAAGGTTCCTGATTTCGGAAAAGCAATTAGTATTAATGTTCCTAAAGCAGCTCACGCCTTTATCACAGAAAACCAGGACTGGATAATTGATTCTTTAAAAATAGAAAACCAGAGGTTTTTGGCTGCCATGTCTGAAAAGGAAGCTGCTAAACCAATGCATTATGCTACTTACAGAGTTAGAAGTGGCGATGTCTTGGGTAAAATTGCTCAAAGGTATGGTGTTTCGGTAAGTCAACTCAAGACCTGGAATAGTCTGTATTCCAACACAATAAAAGTCGGACAAGTACTTCATTTCCATCAGGACAAACCCAGTTTTGAGAGGAATTTGGCCTCAACAGCTACCATCTCCACCAACAGCAATGGAGGTAAAATGTACACTGTCCAACCTGGAGACTCACTTTGGCTAATCTCAAAAAAGCTAGAAGGAGTAACCATTGATCAGCTTAAAAAATTGAACAACTTGAACAATAATCAAATAAAACCAGGTCAGAAATTAATCATTGGATAAATTTCAAACTAATTTGTTAATTGTTTTTTGAGTTGCGATAAATATCCCTAAATTAGGCTTGAACAAAAATAAACTAAACAATTATGAGTTTACGATTTTGCATTATAGCCTTAATATCCATTTTTGCTTTTGCTGGATGTCAGAGCAATTCCGGATCCGATTCAGATAGCAATAAACCAAAAGCTAGAGGTACACTGGGAGAAATCATCTTGGTAATTGATTCAGCAAAATATGCTGGCCCAGTTGGAGATGCATTAAAGGATGTTTTTGAGTCCAATATTGAAGGGATTATAAGAGAGGAATCCATGTTTTACATGAGAAAAGTGGATCCTAGAAAAATGACAAGAATCCTTAAGATGGCCTCCAATATAATATTTGTCACAACTTTTGATGACAGAAGTATTGGTAGTAGAACAATCGCAAATCAATTTACACCTGAGTCCGTAGAGAAAAGTAAATCTGACTCTTCCTTGTTCATGTTGAGAAATCAAAACGAATTCGCTGTAGGACAAGAAGTTGTTTATTTATTTGGAGAAAATGAAGCTGAATTAATAGATAATTTAGAAAAGAACAAAGACCTACTTCAAAGTCTTTTTGCCAATAAAGAAAAAGAGATATTGGCCACTGCTCTTTTTAACCGTAAAAATGGAGTCGGCTCTGAAATGTCAAAAAAGAAGTTTGGTGTAACACTTAATCTTCCGGCCTCTTATCAGTTTACTAAAGAGGAAGACAACTTTTTATGGTTCAGGCAGCCTACACCAAGAGTTGACAAACCAGATATTAGCTTGTTCTTTTATCAAACAACTTATGAGGACGAGTCTCAAGTTTTCCCTGAAAATATCATAAAATTACGAGACGAAATAACCAAGCCACGTATTTTTGGAGACCCTGCTAATACTGAATCGTATATAATCACAGAAAAGCAAATACCGCCTGCATTCAAACCCATTAAATTGGATGGACAATACGCCGTAGAGATGCGTGGTTCATGGAGAACCAATAACTTATCAATGGGAGGATCATTTCTATCTTACACGGTAGTTGATGAAGCCAAAGGCAAGATATTCTATATGGAGGGATTTGTCTATTACCCTAACGAAGCACATCGAGCTTCACTAAGAGAAATTGAGACCATTCTTCAAGCGAGTAAGTTCAAGATGGAAGCAGAATAAATTTCATAAAACAGATAATTATTTTCCCCTAGGTAATGAAGATAAGAAAAGAGGATGCATTAAATTATCATGAATTTAAGAAACCAGGAAAAATAGAGGTAGTTCCTACCAAACCACTTTCCAGTCAACTGGACTTGGCCTTGGCCTATTCTCCTGGGGTAGCTGAACCCTGTACTGCAATTCAGCACAATCCTGAAGATGTTTATAAATACACCGCTAAAGGGAACTTAGTGGCGGTAATTTCAAATGGCACGGCTGTTTTGGGCTTAGGCAATATTGGGCCTGCTGCCTCCAAACCTGTCATGGAGGGAAAAGGTGTTCTGTTTAAAAAATTCGCAGGAATAGATGTTTTTGATTTAGAAATAGACGAGAACGATCCTGAAAGATTAATTCAAACCATTCGATCATTAGAACCTACATTCGGAGGAATTAATCTAGAAGACATTAAAGCACCAGAATGTTTTATCATTGAAAAGAAGCTCAAGGAATTAATGAAAATTCCTGTAATGCATGATGACCAACACGGAACGGCCATTATATCAGGGGCAGCTCTTTTGAATGCCCTGGAAATGATCCAGAAGAAAATAGAAAACATCAAATTGGTAGTTAGCGGAGCAGGAGCTGCCGCTATTTCTTGTGCGAGGTTTTATATTAGACTCGGCGTTAAATTTGAAAACGTCGTTATGTGCGACATTGATGGGGTCATCAGAAAAGACAGAGATGGATTAACAGATATTCACGGAATGTTTGCCACAGATAGGGACATCTACACCATTACTGAAGCCATGGAAGGTGCTGATGTATTTTTAGGCTTATCTGCGGGAAATATTATTAGTCAGGACCAAATAAAATCCATGGCCGCAAACCCAATAGTTTTTGCACTGGCAAACCCAACACCAGAAATTAGCTATGAGGAAGCCATGGCGGCTAGAAAAGACATCATCATGGCCACGGGACGTTCAGATTACCCCAACCAGGTGAACAATGTGATAGGCTTCCCTTATATATTCAGAGGAGCTTTAGATGTAAGAGCCACCGGGATAAATGAAGAAATGAAACTGGCTGCTGCTCTGGCTATTGCTAACTTAGCCAAAGAGCCGGTTCCAGACATAGTAAACAAGGCATATGGTGAATCTAAGCTGGCATTCGGAAAAACCTACCTGATCCCCAAACCTTTGGACCCAAGGTTGATCACAACGATTGCACCTGCTGTAGCCAAAGCGGCCATGAAGTCAGGAGTAGCCAAAACACATATAGAGGATTGGGATGCCTATGAATTAGATCTTCAGGAAAGGATAGGCATAGACCAACGACTAATGTCACGAGTTGTGTCCCGAGCTAAAAAAGATCCAAAACGAGTAGTATTTGCTGAAGCTGATAATCCTAAAATATTAAAAGCTGCTCAGATAATGAGGGATGAGAAAATAGGAATCCCGATCTTGCTAGGCAACAAACAAAAAATAAACAAACTAATCAAGGCCAATTCCCTTGACTTAGAAGACATAATAGTCATTGACCCGAATGAGCAAAAAGCCAAGCTAAAGCAGTACGGTCAATTGCTTTATGACAAAAGGAAGCGCAAAGGCTTAACCTTGTATGAGGCTAAGAAGCTAATGAAAGACCGGAATTATTTCGGTGCAATGATGGTAGAACTCGGAGAAGGTGATGCACTAATTTCTGGTCTGACAAAGGATTACCCTAGAACTATACTTCCATCTCTACAGATAATAGGTGTTAAGAAAGGGGTTAATAAGGTAGCAGGGATGTACATTATGAATTCAGACAAAGGCCCGCTTTTCTTTGCTGACACCACCGTCAATGAAGATCCTACTGCCGACGAATTGGTTGAGATTATCGGTTTAACGGCCAATGGTGTACGGTTTTTTGATATTGAACCTAAAATTGCAATTTTGTCTTACTCTAACTTTGGTTCAGCCAAAGGGAAAGTACCTTTAAAAACAGCCTTGGCCACCACCAAAGCCAAAGCTCAGTATCCTGATTTAGTCATTGAAGGTGAGATGCAAGCCAATGTGGCCTTGGATGAAGGAATACAAAAAGAAAATTATCCTTTCAGTGCATTAATTAATAATAAGGCAAACACTTTGATATTCCCTGATCTTGCCTCTGGTAATATCGCCTATAAGTTGGTGGCAGAGGTTGGAAATGCAGAAGCCATAGGCCCCATACTTCTTGGCATGAACAAATCTGTTCATATTTTACAACTAGGTAGTTCAATTAGGGAAATCGTCAATATGGTAGCCATAGCAGTAGTGGATGCCCAAACCATAGAATTGGAATGATAACTTATCTGAAAGGAAAATTAGCATTTAAAGACCCTACCCATGTTATCATCGATATTCATGGAATAGGCTATGAGGTCAAAATATCCTTGAACACCTATGGAAAAATAGAGGATAAGGAAGAAATCATGCTGCATACCTTTCTTCATATTAAGGAAGACGCACACACGCTTTATGGTTTTAAGGAAGCATCAGAAAAAAAAGCATTTTTAGACTTAATATCTATCTCAGGGGTGGGTGCAAATACTGGACTAATGATTTTGTCCAGTATGACCGTACCTGAACTTGAGCAAGCCATCAGTGAAGGAGACCACCCTACCATACAGCGGGTAAAGGGAATCGGTGCTAAAACTGCGCAACGAATTGTACTGGAGCTTAAAGATAAAATTTTAAAGGCAGGGATTTCTTCCCCTGAGGGAATAGGTCAGGGCTTTGTCCAAAACAGCAATAAATTAAAACAAGAGGCGTTACAAGCTTTGATTACACTAGGCTTCACCAAAGCTCAAGCTGAAAAAAATATCATGACAGTTTTGAAAAAAAGTGGCCCCGATGTTTCCTTAGAAACATTAATTAAAGCATCTTTAAAGTCATCATCATAATTTAACAACGTTGGCCTTTACTTTCTCAAATATTTTTTGGAGAAAAAAGTCATTACAACACGATCACATTTCCATTTTAGGAGTGTTTTTTATAGTGTTTATGATGTCTTTATCGGGAGCCTATGCCCGACAGGCGCCGGTGACTACACCGTCGGACAGCCTTCCGAGCCTAATGGACACCTTAAATAAAAGGAGGTCACTTCCTTCCTTTTTATTATGGGACAACTTAAACACCAAACCCCTTTATCCCTATCAAAATCCATTTTTGAGAAGAGATTCCCCTTTCCTCTTGCAACCGGAGAAAAATCAAAGGGTAGAAGTAGAAGTGGACACAGCCGTAAGTTACCGAATTTACCCTAATCAAGACTCCACCAGCCTAGATCCTGGATATTCCTTGGATTTTGAAGATTATTCTCGAATGCAGGAATACCGAATCAGACAACAATATTGGAGAGATCGATCCCGAGGGCTAGATGGTGAAAGTGCAGTAGGAGGCCGAGGGCTAATTCCTCCTATTACTATGAGTCCAACCTTTGATCGGCTCTTTGGTGGTAGTGAAATCACAATTGTACCAACTGGTAATGTGAACCTGGATTTTGGAGGGATTTTCAGAAGAATCGATAATCCTTCGATCCCTATCCGCCAACAAAAGACAGGGAATTTCAACTTCAACCAGCAAATCCAAATGAGTGTCAATGGAATGTTGGGGCAGAAAGTACGTATAGGCGCCAATTTCGATAGCAATAATTCATTTGATTTTGAGAACCAGCTAAAGGTTGAATATGCTGGTTTTGAAGAGGACATCTTGAAATCTATAGAAATAGGCAATGTGAGCATGCCTGTACAAAACAGTTTAATTCAAGGTGCACAAAACCTTTTTGGAGTGAAAACCCAAATGCAATTTGGAAAACTCTTTATGACTACTGTCGCCTCTACCCAACGTGGTAGAAGAGATGAGATCATTATTGAAGGAGGAAACCAAGGCCGCCCATTTGAAGTGAGGGCTTCAGCTTATGATGACAACAGGCACTTTTTCCTAGGACATTTCTTCAGAAACAATTATGAAAATTGGTTGAGGGGGCTACCACAAGTATTAAGTGGTGTTCAAATTACCCGATTGGAGGTTTATATCATGAATAGAGCCAACAATACCGAAACCCTCCGGAATTTTGCTGCTTTCATGGATTTGGGAGAAGGCCAAACGATTTATAACCCTAGTAACCCAAGCATAGGGACAGGAAATCCACAGGCTCCTGCCACCAATACCGCCAATGATTTATTCAACAACCTAAAAAGCAATCCTTCCTATAGAAATTTCGAAACTGCTGCCACAGCGATAAGCAATGACCTGGGCTTGGAAAGAGGGCTAGAATTCGAGCAAATAAACGGGGCTAGGAAATTGGCTGAAAATGAATACACCTTCGACCGACAATTGGGGTATTTTAGTCTCTCTAGAAAACTTCAAAACGATGAAGTAATTGCTGTCTCTTATGAATACACCTACAATGGGCAAAGTTTCAAAGTAGGTGAGCTTTCTGAAGATTATCAAAATAGGTCTGAAGACAATGTGATCTTCCTGAAAATGCTACGTCCGGCTAGGATCAATACCAAGATTCCTACTTGGGACCTGATGATGAAAAACATTTACAATTTAAATGCCAACCAAATTCAAAAGGATGGATTTCAATTACAAATCATTTATAGGGATGACCGTACGGGATTGGATAACCCAAGTCTACTGGAAGGAACGAATGTCAAAGACATTCCTTTAATCCGGCTTTTAAAACTAGACAATCTAAATCCCCAAAACGACCCTCAGCCAGATGGTAATTTTGATTATGTAAATGGATTGACAATCAAACCTGAACAAGGCCTGATCATTTTCCCTGTAGTTGAGCCCTTTGGTAAAACCCTGGAGAATTATTTCACACCTGCTGAAGTAAACCTAAGTGACAAATATGTTTATGACACTTTGTACAGAACCACTCAAGCAGATGCTGAACTGGTCACTCTACTAAACAAATACTACCTAAAAGGTAGCTTTACTTCAGGTTCTGCTTCTGAAATTATGCTTCCCGGCCTAAATATCAGTGAAGGCTCAGTAATTATAACCGCTGGAAACATTCCACTTACAGAAGGGGTAGATTATACGGTAGATTACAATATTGGCAGGGTAGTCATTATCAATGAAGGAATTCTTCAATCTGGAAAAAAGATCAGTGTAAGTTTTGAAAAGGCTGATTTGGTTTCTTTTCAGACTAGAAGTTTACTAGGCACCCGACTGGACTATATGGTCAATGAGAATTTCAATATTGGCGGTACTTTTCTTTACTTAAATGAACGGCCAAATATCTCCAGAATAGCTACGGGGAATGAAACCTTAAGAAACAGTCTCTGGGGTTTGGATGTCAATTACAATGACGAATCCTTGTTCCTTACCAAACTGGCCGACGCGCTACCTTTTACTGAAACCAAAGAGAAATCTTTAATTCAGTTTAGTGGGGAGTTTGCGCATTTGATTCCCGGAACCTCTAATCAGGTAGATGGAGAAGGAGCTTCTTATATCGATGACTTTGAAACAGCAATAATCCCCTTTAATCTGGGATCAAGTCCTCAAAACTGGAAACTTTCTTCCACCCCTGCTACCCCTGACAATAAATTTGATCTAAGCCAACTAACAGAAGACAGGCTGGGCAACGCCTATAAAAGGGCTCGTTTATCTTGGTATACAGTAGACAATGTGTTTTATAGATCTTCAGGAACAGGTGTCCCTTCAAATATAACCACGGAAGACAGAAGAAACCATTACGTAAGAAGGGTACTCCCTCAAGAGATTTTCCAAGGAAGGTACCGAGATTATATGGTTACCAATGAACCATTGTTTGATTTGGCCTATTTCCCACACGAAAGGGGGATGTATAATTTTAATACCAACCTGAATAGTGCAGGTTTACTCAATAATCCCAGGGAAAATTACGGTGGAATTACCAGAGCCATTACTTCTGAAGTAGATTTTGACAGGACAAATATTGAATACATAGAGTTCTGGATGATGGATCCCTTCATTACGGGAGAAAATGGTAGGGTATTGGACGGTGTCTTTAATGAAAACAATACTACTGGAGGAAAATTGGTTTTCAACCTTGGTGAAGTTTCAGAGGACGTTATTGTAGATGGAAGGCATGCCTTTGAGAATGGGCTGCCAGCAGATGGATCAGAAAACAATACTTCAAGTAATGAGTGGGGCAAAGTTACAAGCCAGCAGTTTTTAACTCCTGCATTTGACAATTCTCCAGAAGCCAGAGAGCACCAGGATGTAGGGCTTAATGGACTCAGCAGTGAACAAGAAGTAGAATTCTATGGAGCCAGGTTCATTGACAGGCTTAATCTAAACCCTCAAGCCCGTCAGCAGATCTTGAATGACCCTGCTGCTGATGATTTTCAATATTACTTAGACCCAGAGTTTGACAACAACAATGTAAAGATTCTAGAGCGTTACAAAAATTTCAATGGTCTGGAAGGCAACACACCTATCACTGCCAATAGTAATCTGGCTTATACTCCCTCAGGCTCTAATATTCCTGACAATGAAGACCTCAACAACGACAACACCATCAATGAAGTAGAGAGTTATTATGAATATGAAATAGACCTGCGTCCATCAGGTCTTGAGGTAGGTGAAAACAATATTGTGGATAGAGTATCGACAGTAGAAAATGGAGAAGAGGTAAATTGGTACTTGTTCAGAATCCCTGTACGCCAACCAGATGCCGCATACGGTAATATTTCAGGCTTTAAATCCATTCGATTCATCAGAACCTACCTTACAGATTTCCAGCAGCCTGTAGTGTTAAGAATGGCGCAATTCCGATTGGTAGGCAGTCAATGGAGGACCTTTCAAGAGTCTTTATTTGAAAAAGGTTTTTCTGAGATACCTGAGCCAGACAATTCTAACTTAACGGTGGGTGTGGTCAATATTGAAGAAAATGGACAAGGCAGTGAGAATCAAAGCCCTTATGTATTGCCTCCAGGAATCAACCGAGACCGAGACAACACCTCCACGGTAGAAAGACAACTCAATGAACAAGCATTACGCCTTTGTGTGGACAACCTTCAGAGCAGAGATTCAAGGGCGGTATTTAAAAATGTCAATCAAGACCTTGTCCAATATGGAAGGTTAAAAATGTTTTTACATGCCGATAGTCAAGATGCTCAGGACGGTGAATTGTCTGCCTTCTTGAGAATGGGTACCGATTACACGGACAACTATTATGAAATTGAAGTACCTCTTACAATAACACCAACAGGAACCCGAGATCCTCGTCAAATCTGGCCTTTGGAAAATGAAATAGACATTGCTCTGGATGAAATAGTAGGCGTAAAAGCAGAAAGAGACAATAATCAACAACCTCAAAACCTCCCCTACTCCATCATGGTGAGGCAATATAAAGTTACGGTTGTCGGTAGGCCTGAATTAAGTTTCATCCAAGGAATGATGATCGGTGTTCGAAATCCTGGAATAGGTGGAGCAAGTAAATCCGTTTGTATATGGGCAAACGAATTAAGAGCTACAGATTTCAACAAATCTTCTGGTTGGGCCGCCAATGCACGTCTTAATGCTCAAATTGCAGATGTTGCAACCATTTCAACTTCTATTAGGCACAATACTTTTGGTTTTGGAGGTTTAGAAACCCGCCTTTCCGAAAGAGCAAGGGAATCCACAACTCAATATGACATTTCAGCCAATGTCAATGTGGATAAAATTTTACCAAAAGGGCTGGGAATAAGCATCCCTTTATATGCAAGTGTAGAAAATTCCTCTACCAAACCGGAGTTTGACCCACTTAACCCGGATGTACCTTTTGAAATTGCTCTTCAGAAATTCAAGACGGATACTGAGAAACAAGAATACCAGAATCTGGTAATGGACCAATCCAAAAGGAGAAATTTCAGTTTAAACAACGTTAGAAAAATAAAAGATCCAGAAAAAGAGACCAATAGAATTTATGCTTTAGAAAACTTATCCTTTTCTTATGCCTATGGATCTGTAACCCAAAGCAATATTCAGCTGGAAAGTTACAATTATGAAACCACCCGTGGTAGTGTTGCCTACAATTATCAGCCAGACCCACTCAGTGTCACACCATTCAAAAACTGGGGTGTTTTTAATAGCAGCTACTTGCAACTGTTTAAAGACTTTAACTTGAACTTTGCCCCAAGTCTCATTTCAGCCAGATTGGATGTAGATAGGCGTTTTATGCGAACACAAAATAGAAATGATCAACTGAGCACTGCAGGAGTTGATCCACTATTCCAAAAAAGCTTCTATATGAATCGCTACTACAGTCTCAATTGGGACTTGACTGAAAACCTCTCCTTTGATCTAAACTCTAGTGTCAATGCAGTAGTAGATGAACCTGAGGGAGACTTGGATACTGAAGCGAAATTAGATTCATTGAGAAATAACATTAAGCGACTAGGTAGAACAACCAATTACAACCAACAGGCTGTTGTCAATTATAAGCTTCCTTTAGACAAGATCCCACTTACAGATTGGATAAGTGCTGACCTGAGGTATGAGGCTACTTATACCTGGATGACAGGCGCCATTGGCCAAAGGGATACTCTGGGTAATGTTATTCAAAACTCTAGAAACAGGTCCGTCACTGGAAAGCTGGATATGGTTCAATTGTACAACAAGAACAAAAGGCTCAATGCATTGAATGCCCCCAAGCGACCAAGCATTCCAGGAAGACCTGCAGCGAATGCCCCGGATGATGAAGAGAAGGAAAAAGAGTTTTCTACCGATGGTTTCGGAGCAAACATCTTAAGGTTCATGATGATGTTAAAGGACGTAAACTTCTCCTATGCAATAACACAGGGGACATTCCTACCTGGTTACTTACCGAATACAGGCCTTTTCGGAATGGACAGGAGTTTTATGAATCCTGGGCTAGGTTTTGTATTAGGGGATCAAAATAGCAATATTAGGTATGATTTGGCCAACAGAGGTGCTTTAGCAGCTAGCGCTTCATTGACTCAAGCATTCCGACAAAATGAATCCCGAAACATCAAACTATCCAGTTTAATAGAACCCATTAAGGACTTTAAAATCACGCTTGAGTTTAGAAAAAGGGAAAACGGCGATTACAGCGAAATCTATAGGAGAAATGGCCCCGGCGAGAATGATTTTGCTTCCATCAACCCTAACAGAATTGGCAGCTATGAGATAAGTTATAATGTGCTTAAAACTGTTTTCAACAAGCAGGATAGTGAGAACAATTCCCCTTTATTTTCAGACTTTGAAAAATACAGGACCCTCATACAAAGCAGACTTGAAACTGAAAATCCAGGAGGAAGCTATAATATCAATGGACAAGATGTATTAATCCCTGCATTTCTTGCTGCCTATTCAGGAAAGACTGCAACTGCAATTGAATTGAATCCATTCCCGAGAATGCCGCTACCTAACTGGAGGGTGGAATACCGGGGATTGGCAAGGCTACCAGCATTGAACGAATACTTTTCATCGATAAATTTGACTCATAATTACACCTCAACATATTCAGTAAGTAATTTCTCGAATGCGCTAATCTATCAGGAAGGACTGGAATTGTACAACACATTACAGCAACTCCCTATGGCTAGCATGACAGATGAGTTTGGTGCCTATATTCCCATAATGATACTCAATCAAGTGGTGATTTCAGAAAGGTTTGCCCCCCTGATAGGTGTAGATCTACTTACCAAAGACAGAATGAACATCAGCTTTGAGTACAACACAGAAAGAAATATAGGACTGAACTTTTCAAATGCTCAGGTGACGGAGCAAAGTAGCCAGGATTTCCGATTTGACCTAGGATATACCAAAGCGGGTGTAAAAGTTCCTTTCAAGATTCAAGGAAGGCAAGAAGTGCTTAGCAATGACCTTACTATTCGAATGTCAACAAGAATTGTAGATACAAATACGATCCAAAGGAAGATTGAAGGAGAGAACACACTTACCAACGGTAATTTAAACATTCAAATTAGGCCTAGTGTAGGATATGTGGTTAACCAAAAACTTAATATTCAATTCTATTTTGACAGAACTATTAACGATCCAAAGGTTTCCACTGCCTACAGAAGAAGTTCCACTTCATTTGGTGGACAATTAACCTTTAATTTAAGTCAATAATTTTTTGTCCTATCTAGAAACATTGTATTTTTGAACAGTTAAAATAATTAGCATGAAATTTCCAGAAGATTTAAAATATACCAAAGACCACGAATGGGTCAAGATAGACGGTGAAACTGTCACTGTCGGAATAACCGATTTCGCTCAAAAGGAATTGGGAGACATTGTTTTTATAGAAGTAGAAACAGTGGGTGATTCCATGGATACCGGTGAGGTATTTGGAACAGTAGAAGCAGTAAAAACTGTTTCGGATTTATTTATGCCTATCGCAGGTGAAATTCTGGAGATGAACAGCCTTCTGGAAGATTCTCCGGAATTGGTGAATGAAGATCCTTACGGAGATGGCTGGATGATTAAGGTAAAGCGCACTCAAGAAACTGAGACTGACTTGCTATCTCCTGAAGAATACAAAAACCTTATCGGTCAGTAATCTGTTTTGAGAGAAAAAGTCGTTCTTGCTCTTCTTTGGTCTTTTGGCATGGCTTATGCTTTATTTAGCCCAGCGAGCAAAGTGCCTAGTTTACCAAAGTTTTACGGATCAGATAAGCTGATTCATTTTGGAATATTTGTCGGCATGGCTTTTCTTTGGGATAGAGTAATCCGCCAACAAGCGGATGAAAAGAAGAAAAAAAGCAATAAATTATTCACTAAATATTTAGTTTTATGGATTTTTATTGCTATATTGACAGAGTATTTACAAAGATTAGTACCGGGAAGGTCATTTGACTATTTTGATATTATCACAAATATTATAGGCGTAATTACAGGTACAGGTATTTTTGTTTATTTAAATAAGAGGGGTAGCGTCCTTGTATAAATAAAAATTATTTGTTATGATTGTTAATTGGAATTAATAAACTGAATCAATAAAAATTAAAAGAAGGGTTATAATATGGAAGCCAAAAAAACACCAAAAGCTGACTTAACCAAAAAGACGGGCATGTTCCTAAATCTTGGTTTAATGGTTAGTGTTGGTCTGGTCCTCTTTGCCTTTGAGTATAAATCATTTGACGATGGTTTGCTTAAAGACCTTGGATCGATCGATGATGACTTTGAAGAATTATTAGACATTCCAATCACGGAACAGCCACCACCACCGCCGCCTCCAGTAGAGCAGCCGGAAATTAAAGAGATTCCTGATGAAGTTGAAATCGAAGAAAAAATTGAAGTAAATTTCGATGTTGATGTTCAGGAAGAAACGGTAATCAAGGAAGTAGTTATTGAAGAAGCTCCTGTAGAAGAAAAAGCAGATGAGATCTTTGATGTTGTGGAAAACATGCCTACCCCTCCGGGTGGAATGGAAGGTTGGAACAAGTATTTGTCTAAAAACCTTAAGTACCCAACCCAAGCAAGAAGAATGGGTATAGAAGGAACGGTATACGTAGTATTTGTTGTGAATACTGATGGATCTATCCAAGATGTTGGTATCCTTAGGGGTGTTGGCGGTGGATGTGATGAAGAAGCCGTAAGAGTAGTTAAAAATGCTCCTTCATGGGAACCAGGAAGACAAAGAGGTCGACCAGTAAGAGTAAAAATGAGATTACCTATTCGATTTAAATTAAGCTAATTGCTTTTTTAATTCCAGGTAAAAAATAGATTTGAAGTGCCATGAATGAAAATTTCATGGCACTTTTTTATTACCTACCTATCCTCCTCCTACTTATGGCCAATAATGTATTCGGCGAAGCACTTATCCCCTGCTGTTTCTCCCCAAGAACTGGATTCTATAGAGATGGTTATTGCCAAACTGATGAACAAGACACAGCCTTACATACGGTTTGTGCCGTTATGACTGAAGAGTTTTTAAATTTCAGCCTTGCTACTGGCAATGACTTAATCACTCCCAGACCCGAATTTAACTTCCCTGGACTCAAGCCGGGAGACAAATGGTGTATATGCCTAACAAGATGGCTACATGCTTATCAGGAAAACAAAGCACCAGGGGTCCTACTTGAAGCAACGCATGAAAAAACACTGGAGCTTATAAGCCTTGAAGAATTGGTGAAATTCGCAGTTAAAAATTAAAACAAGGCTTTGCCTTCCGCTAATTAAGTTGACCAGCAGTACATCGCTAATCCCTATGTTTAGCACTCCCTGCACTTCAACTTGGCTAATGCACAGTTCTGCCAAAAAAAACATCAATCAGGTTTTATCAGGTTCTTTAAAATGGATTACCTTCCCCAGTTCTGGATAGGTTTCAAATTTGGAGGGCGGAGAATTTCACAATCCAGCAGCTTTGATAATTTCGTGGTGATCAAATGCTAGCTCTGGAAGTAATGAAATCGAGTACCATGCTACCTCTTGGCTATCAGAACCAGGGCATACCTTATCCATTAGCACTTTGTCTATTTTAAAAACAAATGACACACTTACTGTCCATCCTCTTGGATCTCTTCCCTCCTCACCATAAACACCTAACAATTGGCCATCTTTGAGACGAAGACCAGTTTCTTCCTGTAATTCTCTAATACAAGCCTGCACAGGCAATTCATTCACGTCAACAAAGCCTCCTGGAAGAGCCCACTTATGCTGAAATGGAGGATTTCTTCTTTTTATTAATAAGATTTTTCGCTCCTCTGCACAGAAAACCACCGCATCAGCAGTAAGGGCAGGACGAGGGTAATCATAGGTATAGGCCATTCTTTAATAGATTATTAGATTTAGAACCAATATTAAGTAAAGTTAATTCAAGCTCAAACAGGAATTAGACAATCCATTTCCTAATCAAATACATTAAATCCGAAATATGCAATAGACATTGTATTACGTGCTGAAATCGTTAGAAAATCAGCCACTTCGTTGCTGTTTGGAGATTTCACGATAGCGGTGCTATGATAAAATCTCCAAAGAGCCTGATTTTCTTGCGATTGCAACAGTTCCCGTAAACAAGCGACAGGCTTCACCCCTAACATTGTCAGCGCGGAGAAATTCTATTACATAATCCGGCTTAAATTTCCACTATTAGTTAGGTGGGAAATAGCCTAAGACCTGTGTATTGCCTGATCAATGAACTGATAACTGTAGAAACTTTGCTAGGGAATTGTGCCTTTGGTA
>NZ_JBSXOH010000078.1:0-14876 GCF_056859355.1 Cyclobacterium sp. L-R | reverse complement strand
TCGTGTTTTGGTTGGTATTTTGTACCTTCATAGCTATATGTTTAAGACAACATAATTTAACTAAAGTAGGCCGGTTTTCATAAGGAAAATCGGCTTATTTTGTCTCAAGAGGCCATTTTTTCCTTAACTTAATAGCATTGTGGGACCTACCTCTACGACAGTATGATTACTGACATCTATTATTTAGGAATCGTCCTTTCTAAAAAGTATTTCTTGCTCAGAAAATGCTACAATATCTTTATGTTCGGCTTTGTGCTGTCGGTGATTTCTTTCTTAATAGCTACCTATATCTTCGAACCAATCCCTAGATAATCTAAATGTACTTTTAATTATACGACCATAAAATAAATGTAAATACCCATTGTTACTTTCCAGATTCCAATTTTTAAACTAAAAAACCTTTTAGGTCGATACTTACACTCAATCGTTTTTTTCTCTGAAATTAATTTTATAGATTAGAAATTTCTTATTTCCTAGTAATAATTTTAGTTGAATAAAGCATTTTTTCTTTATTCTGAAATTGTCAAAATTTATATAATGAATAGGTTATTTTTTACCTCAGATCTATCCAAAAGAAAGATTAATTTTTTTTTCCAGACGTTATTGGTACTGGCTCTCTATTATAGAGAAATTAATGAAATGATCCCTTTAAAATTAATTTTCTGGCAGATGATCCACTTTTCATTAATCGCCATAATAGATTATTTTTTAGATGACCATCCCTTTACAGGTAGAAAAACACTTCTGCACTTATTACTTATTTCCATTGTTTTTCTAACAATAAGCCTGTACTATGGTATTTTTGATGCCCTTTTTATCCGTATTCATTTAGCAATATTGATTTTGGGGAATATTTTGGGAGGTAAGGTAGATAAGCCTTTTTGGAAATTGCTAACAATTCTCAATCTGCTTATTTTAATTGCAATAGAGCTTTCTAGAAATGAGCTGCAATCAATTTTTGGAATAGCCTTATTGTATGCAACTGGAGCAATTTTTTTATTGGCGATAACAGAAAGGATTTCAGAAAATAACAGAAGTTTCTGGATGGTTCATACCATAGCATTGTTTTTATGGATTAGCTTTAAAGGCCCCTTTTTTGAAGAAGCCTTTATTTTCTTGGTGGGAGGAATTGCTTACGAATTGGCTAAAATATTAATCTCTAAAAAGCTAAGCATAAACCCATTATAAGCATCGTAGCGTATAATAAAAGTTACCTCTTAGGGTTATTTTCGGGATGGACTTTGTCCTGATGCATTAAGATTGTAGAAGTAGGATAAGCAAGCCTGATATTGTCCTCTGGCCCTAGTTGCTCCAATATACTTTCCGTAATTGCATGCTCAAACATCCTTCGCTTTTTTGGATCACAGAGATAACGCATAGAAAGCTGAACGCCTCTTTCGGTAATCTTAGTAAAAATCATCGGGGTAAATTGCTTGTAGACAATCAGATGCTCTTGTTTGGCTTTTTTAAAGACCTTTTCAGCCTTTTTCAGGTCCTCATGCAGATGCTCGTTCAAGATATTAAGTAAAATACCCTTGGCTTTTTTAAAATCACTTCTTAAGGTTATATAAATCCTTTGCTCATTCCAGATATAATTAAAACCTGTAGAATAATTTGCCTGAGCATCCATAAAAACCTTTCCATTGGGCACATGAATGACACGCCCTGTACTCTGGTCTGCATCTACCCAGTTCCCAATCTCCAGCAATGAAAACTGAAAAAGCCGAAGGTCAATGACATCTCCCTGCACTTCCCCAATTTGGATTCTGTCGCCAACATCAAAAGGCTTGCGCAGGTATATAAATGCCCAGCCGGCAATGTTTACAAAAATATCCTTTAAGGCAATGGCTATACCAGCAGACAACAGTCCTAGAAAGGTAGTGATAGAGTGAAAATTACCGATCCATAGGTTTCCAATAATCAGAATGCCAATAATAAAAGAAGTGTATTCAATAAACTTACGGTAATGGTACTGACGCCTTAGCTCCACAGCATCACCCCTGTATATCAGTTTTAGGGAGATCTTATTGATCAGCCACATCACGAACCCAATCAGCACCGTTTGCAGAACCCTGTTTCTTAATTCTGGGTCAATGTCTAAGTTTAAGAAATTATCGAACATATTATTTCACTCTGGAAACAAGAATTGTTTAAAAATTAAAATAATCCAGCCTTTCCTGCTATTCATTCAGTGGCTTTAGCTTTTCGATTTCCGATCCACACACCGACCACTACAGCAAATATGCCCAAATAATGAAAAGGAAACAAAGTCTCTCCATCCAAAACTCCCCAAAAAATCGCAACCAATGGGATAATATAGGTGACAGAACTGGCAAAAACCGGTGTTACAAGCTTTACAATTGAATTAAATAGGATCAGGGCCAAGGCTGTTCCTACGGCACCAAGAAATGTAATGTAACCTGCAGCCAGCCATGCACCCTCCACATGGACCAGCTTGAATGAAAAACTCGTGAACCCAAACAAGTAAAGGGAAGCTATAGGCAACACCATCATCAAGGATATGGCAGTGATCATTGTTGGGTTTATTTCCTTGATTTTAAACTTGATAATATTTACGTTGAACCCGTAACAAATGGAGGCAAGGACTATCAGTAGTCCATAAAGGTTAAAGCCTGAGAAAACATCCAGCTTACCGGAGTTTCCTGCAAGTACCAAAAGACAGACTCCCATTAGCGCAATTACCAAACCTATAGCATTTTGTCTGGAAATTTTCGTCTTAAAAAGCAGGGCCCCAATCACCATCACCATCAAGGGCGTGAGGGCATTGATCACTCCTGCTAGAGAGCTGGAAAGTTGGGTTTGTGCTGTAGCAAATAAAAAGGCAGGAATAAAACTCCCTAAAAAACCTATACAAAAAAGATAGGCCATTTGCCTTCTGTTAAGCAATTTTACTTTAGGAATCCCCAAAGGCAATAAGACCAGGGCAGCCGTAACGATCCTAAAAGCACCGACCTCACCTGGAGAGAAAACCACCAAACCCTTTTTGATTAAAATAAATGAGCTTCCCCAAACCAAAGCCAGCAAAAGTAACATTGCCCAATGCTTCAAGTTCTGGTTTTGAATCTTTATTGGTCCAGACACTTCTCTATATATTTGAAATCCCTAATGCTTCCTTTTAGCCAACATTTCTTCAAAGCACTTCATCTACAAAGACCCTGGAAATATCTTCAAGGATTTCATTGACTTCAGAATAATCATCTGTTGTCACCAAAGCTGTACGGTAAGGTTTGAAATGGGGTATCCCTCTAAAATAATTGGTGTAATGCCTTCTCATCTCCAGGACGCCTAACTTTTCTCCTTTCCACTCAACAGAAAAATCAAGGTGTTTTCGTGCTACTTTTACCCTTTCCTCCATATCTGGAGCATCCAAAAAATTCCCAGTAGCCATAAAATGCTTGATTTCATTGAATATCCAAGGATAACCTATGGCTGCTCTGCCGATCATCAGACCGTCCACACCATATTTTTCTTTATACGCTTTGGCCTTCTCCGGACTGTCTATGTCTCCATTTCCAAAAACCGGAATTTTAATCCTGCTATTCTTTTTAATTTCTGCCAAATAGGACCAATCTGCCTCCCCTTTGTACATTTGTTTTCTGGTACGGGCATGTATACTGATCGCCTGAATGCCTACATCTTGCAAGCGTTCCGTCACTTCATTGATCCTTATGGTATTCTCATCCCAGCCGAGTCTGGTTTTTACCGTTACGGGTATTTTTACAGCCTTGACGATTTCGGCTGTCATGGCTACCATTTTGTCTATGTCCAATAAAATGCCGGCTCCGGCACCTTTACAAGCCACCTTATTCACTGGGCAGCCATAGTTAATATCTAATATATCTGGTCCTGCTTCTTCAGCAATAGCTGCTGCCTCTCTCATGGAGGAAATTTCATTGCCAAATATTTGAATGCCTATTGGCCGTTCATAATCATATACATCTAATTTTTGAACGGATTTGGCTGCATCTCTTATCAATCCTTCAGAGCTAATGAATTCAGTATACATCAAATCTGCCCCATTGCTTTTACAGACAGCTCTAAATGGCGGATCACTAACATCCTCCATAGGAGCCAATAGCAGCGGAAACTCCCCTAAATTTAAATCCCCAATTTTAATCACACGCTTATTTTTTTTTGCAAAAATGACTGTTTTTAGTTGAATATCAATAACATTGCCATCATTGTCTTTCATTTTGAGTAAATTATTTTATTTCCAAAAAACAAAAGTATCTTGTGGTGCACGCTATTTACTGTAAATTTACTCTTAATATGGAAATTTATGAAAATCGGCCAGGACATTCTATCAAGCAACATTGGTTGCTTTCCTTTACTGTTTTGGTTTTAATCGTATTTGGATCCCTTGCCATTCTTCAAACCATGGCCTTAGGCTTATTGCCTATACTCTTCGGAATCTCCTTTGACCAATTGCCTTACCTATTAAGCGCTTCCCTGGATCATCCTAATGCCAGGTTGGCCTTTCTTTTTATTCAAGGACTGGGAGGAGGTCTAGGTTTTTTTATTGGAGGCTGGATTTTTGTCCGTTTTGTGGATAGAAAAACCCTTAGACTGGATTTACAACTTGACCCTTTAAAATTTAATGGATTATGGATTGTATTGCCATTGCTCTTTGGCTTTGTGCTATTCAACTCCTTATTGGTTTATTTAAATATGAACATTGAATTCCCTGAAGCCCTAAGTGGTTTGGAAGCTGCCTTCAGAGCCAAGGAAGACCAATTGATGGAATTGACAAAATACCTTACGGACTTTGAAAGTGTGGGTGAATTTCTATTGGGAATATTGGTTATAGGGCTTTTGGCCGGAATTGGCGAAGAGTATTTATTTAGGGGAATAGTGCAACCTAAAATGCACCAATACACTGGCAATGCGCATTGGGGAGTATGGATCACTGCATTCATTTTCTCCGCCATTCATTTTCAGTTTTACGGCTTTCTCCCCAGGCTAATGCTTGGGGCGCTATTTGGTTACTTGTACCTGTATTCTGGCTCTCTGCTTTACCCAATGGTAGCCCATATACTGAACAATACTTTAACAGTTACCTTGGTTTATTTCAACAAACTTGGTTTGATGGAATTTGATTTAGAGGACGCTGACACTTTGTATTGGGAATATGTAATTGCAGGTCTTGTAATATTTCTTTTCTGTTGGAATTTGTTTATTAAATCAAATAAAAACCAGGTCTATGAGTAATTGGCACAAAATATTCGAATCCAGCACCCCAATAAGGGCTGAAATAGTAAAGGGAGTTCTTGAAGAAAAAGGTATCACTGCGGTCATTGTCAATAAAAAAGACCCGGTTTATAAAATCCATGGAAACATTGAAGTAATGGTTCTAGAGGAGCAAGCCCAGCAGGCATTAAAAATAGTGGAAAATGAAATCTCGTTTTAGTATAAGTAATTATAGTAATCTGGCCCAAAGGGTAATAACAGCCATTTTAGGGACCATTATCATCATCACCAGTACTGTATTTAGTGAATGGTCCTATTTTATCGTCTTTGCTATAATTTTGGCATTTACTCAGATGGAATTTTATAAACTTTGTGGATTGGACGGTATGCTACCACTTAAAAGTTTTGGGACCTTTATAGGTCTTTTGGTTTTTAGTTTTACTTTTTTGGAAGAAATGAAAATCATACCTATAGCCTATTACTTTTTGGTATTCCCGCTTGTTTCCATGATCTTTTTTATCAAGCTCTATAAGAAAACAGATAAAAAACCCTTTACAGGGATTGCCTACACTATTTTAGGAATATTCTATGTGGCCCTTCCCTTTTCATTACTGACAGTAGCCGCATTTTCTGTAGACAATACCTTTCATTTTGAAATCATCATCGGCTCCTTACTGATGTTATGGGCCAGCGATTCCGGCGCCTATTTCGCAGGTACGAAATTTGGTAAAACAAAGTTATTCGAAAGGGTCTCGCCTAAAAAATCTTGGGAAGGAAGCCTTGGGGGTGCTTTTTCAGCCATTATTGTCACTTACTTTATCTCCAAAAATTTCACTGTATTACCAGAATGGCAATGGTTTTGCATCATGACCATTATAATTATTGCAGGCACTTATGGAGATCTTATCGAATCCCTTTTTAAAAGAAGTATTGCAATAAAAGACTCAGGCAAAGGATTACCTGGACACGGAGGCTTTATGGATCGTTTTGATGGTTTATTACTTTCTACTCCTTTTATTGTTGCATTTTTAAAAATATTTTAATAATTACTCTAAAAAGTCCTAATATTGTACTTTAGAAAGTATCGAGAGGGATTTTATTCCTTGGGATCTATTTAATAAAATCGGGAAACTTAAGGCTAAACCATTATGACCATTCATAAAGAAGGAAGATCATTATTATTTTGGATGTTAATTGTTTTGGCAGGAATCAACTTTGCTATCAATTATTTAATCCCTTTAGAAGAACTAGTCATTAACTTGGTGCTAATTGGTAGCATAATTCTATATTTGACCGTTTTACAATTCTTCAGAAACCCATCAATCCCTATTCCAAACGACCCTGAATTGATCTATGCACCTGCTGATGGTAAGGTCGTAGTAATCGAAAAAACAATGGAGGAGGAATACCTTAAGGAAGATAGAATTCAGATATCTATATTTATGTCTCCCATAAATGTTCATGTCAACAGATCTCCGATTAATGGCATCCTAAAATATTTCAAATACCATCCTGGAAAATACCTCGTAGCCTGGCATCCTAAATCCAGCACTGAGAATGAACGAACATCACTGGTAATAGAACATCCCAATGGTATACAACTAATGATGCGCCAAATTGCAGGGGCCATGGCAAGAAGAATCAAATGGTATGTAAAAGAAGGTGATCCTATGGCTCAAGGCAATGAATTTGGTTTCATTAAGTTTGGATCAAGAGTGGATGTCTTCGTCCCTTTAGACGCTGAAATATTGGTAGACATTGACCAGAAAACCAAAGGAGGAATTACCCCTATTGCAAAATTCAAATCATAAGTATGGGATTTGAGCTAAGATCTAAAACTCAATTCTTACAGAACTGAAAAATAAACATCCTACCATTGTCCAAGTATTATTGACCATACAAGAAGCCAAGATAAGGGGATTCTATATGCCCATATCCAAGGCTTTTTTTACGAGCTCTGTAACTGAAGAAACGTTTAATTTTTGATGAAGATGTTTTCGGTGGGTCTCTACAGTGTAAATGCTTAGATACAATTCACTGGCAATTTCCTTATTGGTTTTCCCTTTCACAATCCACTTTAAAATCTCCAATTCTCTTTTGGAAAGTTTAAATGTGGCTTTAAAATGGTCATATTGCTCAAACTCATCTCCCTCCTCTGCTTGATTTAACACATGGTCAAAATTGGCCAGGTACCTGTCTTCCATCACCTCACGAATGGTATATATCAACTCTTCAGGATCTGCATTCTTAAGTACATAAGCATTTACACCTTGTTTAATACACTTCTTAAAGATTTCTTCATCATCATACATGGAAAGGACAATCGTTTTTACTTTCCATCTCTTTTTCTTAATATGGTTTAGAATATCAAGGCCATTGAGCCCAGGCATGTTCATGTCGGTAATAACCAAATCAACCCTATTTGCTTCCAATGCGGCCAATGCTTCCTTGCCATTATGCACAACTTTTTCTACACTAAAATCGGGCTCATTTGTAAGTAATCTTTCTATTCCAGCTGCAAATAATTTATGATCGTCTGCTAGTAATATCTTAGTTATGTTCGTCATTTTCCAATTCTATTTCTATCTCCGTCCCCTTACCTATACTTGAATCAATCTTCACTTTACCTCCAATAGCCTCGACTCTGGAATGGATATTCCTCAGTCCCAACCCCTGAGAAACGGTTGTCATGTCAAAGCCATCTCCATCGTCTTTAATGCCTAATATTAATCTATTTTCTTTATTTATAATTGTAATCGAAATCAATGTTGGTGAAGCATGTTTTATGGCATTGTTCAGGCATTCCTGAACCAAGCGGATAAGAACAAGCTTTTTATCACTTTCAACGAATACTATTGGGTTACCTTCTTTTTGAAAAGACACTTCGCAAAAACCACTTTTCTGAATTTTCCCAAGCTCTTCTTCAAGAAATTCTTCAAACTTCACATCGTTGATATAATCCTTGTTGATTGATCGAGAAAGGCTACGGACCTCTTTTATAATTTGATTGATCAACTTTTTGCCTTCATAAACAGAGGCCGGGTCTGGATTATTTAGCACCAATTTTGTCAAAGACAATAACTGACCAATATTGTCATGTAACTCTTGACTGACATACTGAAGGGTATGTTCCCTAATTTCCTTTTCAGCATTCAAAATTGTATTCTTGAAATCAGCTTTGATAATTTGAATTTTATGCCTGTTTTTAATCTGTCTCTGCCTATGAACGATGACTATGGCAATGATAAATGCTGCCATAATAACCATAAGCACCACACCTGTAAGAATAGCAAAAAAGGTTTGTAAAGAATCGTCTTCAATCACTTTTCGGGGAAAAAATCAAAGGTGAATAATAGGAGAAACCAAAAATAAGGTACAAAGTTGCCGCAAAAATCCTGTTCAATGAAGCGAGAATGGTAATATAATAAGTATCAAGAGTCCACAGCATATTCAAAGAACCAAAGTAAATAAAACTGGCAGAATAGAAAAGAAGAATTGCTGCAATGTTCCAAAACTGAGGTAAACTAAGTAAATGTGCGTCTTCATTTTTTTCTGCCATAAAAACGCTAAACATCAAATAACAACAAAAAATAACTATACCCAAACTCCCCAACAAATGCGTATACTGCTGAAAAATCACTATTGGAGACTGAATAAATAAAGTGTTAAATACTGCCCAAGCAATGAAAAACAGAATGAAATATTTTAAATTTCTTTTAATTCTTTTAGCCTCAATTAAAGACCCCAGGTAAATCAATATCAATATGGTTTCTCCAATAACAAAAAACACGTTATAAACAAGCACATTCTTTTCTCCTTGCTCCACTAAAAAATAGGCATATAGCTCAAAACTTAACACATAAACAATAAGGAACAAAATAAAAGCATGTGACCTTTCATGCAGTTTATACTTCTTCTTAAAATAATAAAAGAACAATGACAGTAATAAGCCAATTACAATACAAGAAATGTAAACATAAAAAGTCATGATAAAACTGCCATTGTTAATTTAAATTACATTTTACAATCAGGGGGACAAATTTTCCCGCCATTCCTAATCCAGGAGTCGTCTGTAGTGCTGGAATTGTCATTTGAAGCGGCTAGGATCAAGGTTAACTTCCCTATGTAATCCTCAGTATCCTCTTTTTCTCCCCTCACTTTTACAGTTTCCTTGTCATACATACCAAGGTAGATTTTCAAACCACCTTCCTTTTCGTCGGTTTTTGCCAATAGCTCCTCGATGGTCTTTCTGTCAAAAAAGATAGAACGGGTTTGTTCCTTGGCCTTGTCACCATTTATTCCCTTTTCTGCATTGAAAATAAACTTTTCGTAATTTTCTCTTAGCTGTCTAAATAAATTTAAGTCCATATTCTAATTGGATTAAGGTAAAAATAACTTTACCAAATTTAACCAATCTTCTAATTAAAAGCTTAAATTCCTTAAAAAATCATTTTAGTCTTAAAATTAGCACCTATATATTCACAAAACATCCAAAGCCCCCTCTTAATGGACCTAATAAATTGATAATGAATACAAAAGAACAATCAATTTAGTAATCGACTGATTCAAAACGGCTAAAAGAGCATTGTTGGAAGCGGTATTTCGTTAGTTTGACAAGAGGATTTAACACATGATTTTAATCATAATTAAATGAGCTAGAAACGTATATTTCATTTTGCTTTTGACGCCAAGTAAGCAGGTACTACAAATTCAATTTAATATCCATAAATGAACACAAGAAATAGTTCTTCTCGGAGGACAAAGTATGCTAGTAAGTTTTTATACAAAAATCCGTATTGGTGAATCCTTGGCGAGCTATATCATTTTATGAACCAATAACCTAGCAAGGTTAACCACCACTGAAAGCAAATCGAATAATGGTCCACTATTTTAATTAACAAACCGAAAGAATTGATTAATTATTATTACTTTAACCTGAAATAGGCAATCGACAAGCTTAGGCTTTCCTTTGCAATTAAACTTTATTCAAGATAACCTACTAAATTATGACAATAGCCATAGTGGCAATTGGCATTTTACTTGCCTTCACGCTTTTAACCTACAATAAGCTCATTCGCCTACGTAACAATACTAGCGAAGGATGGAGCGGAATAGACGTGCAACTAAAGCGACGAGCAGACTTGGTCCCCAATCTGGTCACTACCGTAAAGGGATATGCCAAACACGAAGAGCAGCTTCTAGAGGAAATAACTGCGCTTAGAAATCAAGTTATACCGAAACAATCGATGTCCGAAACATCAAAATCAGCTGCTGATCTAGGAAAATCATTAAAAAAACTAATGGTTGTGGCCGAAGCTTACCCAGAACTAAAAGCAGATAAAAACTTCCTAAAACTACAACAGCAACTCTCTGAAATTGAAGATTATCTTCAAAAATCAAGAAGATATTACAATGGAACAGTTAGGGAATTCAACATTAAAGTTGAATCTATACCTTCCAATATTATTGCCAATATCTTTGGCTTTACAAAACTTGAGTTTTTCACACTTTCTGATTCAAATGATCGGACTCTACCTGAATTAAATTTTGAATAAGATGCATAGGTATTGTTTAGTCTTTATAATGATACTGCTATCCGGCAGCTTTAGTCTTCTGGCACAAGATCAGGAAGAGATCCTCAAATACCATAGTGAGATCAATGTTCAACCTGATGGGTCCTTAAATGTTACTGAAGACATCACTGTCAGAAGCAATGGTTACGATATAAAAAGAGGGATATTCAGAAGTTTCCCCGTTAGATACAGAGACCGGTACAACAACCAAGTAAGTGTAGGCTTGAAAGTGCTCTCGGTAAAAAAGGATGGCAATGATGAACCTTATAAAGTAATACGGCAGGGAGATTATGATGTTATCAGAATTGGTGATGAAAACACCTTACTAGCCCCTGGTATTTATTCCTATTCAATTTCTTACAAAACTGATCGTCAAATAGGTTTTTTCAAGGAATTTGACGAGTTGTATTGGAATGCGATTGGTCCAGAGTGGGACTTTACTATACTTGAAGCAAGTGCTCAGATCAACCTTCCTTCTGGTGGAATTATAGGGCAGTATGCTGCATATTCAGGAAAATCGGGGGCATCTTCTTGCTCCTGTACATTAGAAAAAGAAGCTGAAAATTCCCTTTACGTTAAAACAAATGAACCCCTTTTAGCCAAAGAGGCACTAACTCTTGCCGTATCCTGGCAAAAAGGGCTCATCCCTGCACCTAGCCAAGCAGAGAAAACCAATGCCTTCTTTAGAGACAATGCAGGGATTTTCATACTTGCCATAGGCCTCCTCCTTGTATTGACTTATTATTTTTATTCCTGGAACAAAGTGGGCCGCGACCCACATAAGGGAGGCATTTACCCTATGTTTGATCCTCCAGAAGGATTAGATGCCGCTTCCATGAGGTACTTGTATAAAATGAATTTCGACAGCCAAACTTACCTTGCAGGAATTGTAGAATTGGCCACTAAAGGATGGGTAAAAATCATAGAAGAAAAAAAGAAAAAATTCACCCTCGAAAAAATACAAACAAAAGAAGGCAATTTAAACCCTGGTTATAAAAAAATAATGAATTCACTTTTCCCCTTGGGTGAAGAAAGAATAAGCCTTGAGCAAAAAGAACACAAGAAAATCGGAGGGGCAATGCGTGCTTTGCAAAAGGATTTATACAGCAGACTTCATGGCTCGCACTTCAAGAACAATTACACCTGGGTAGTTCCAGGTTTCATCCTTTCTATACTAATCTTGGCGCTTGCTATTAAATACACCATTCCTTTATTATTAGAAGCAGAAAAAACACTGCTCATCTTTGGCTTGGTGTATTGTGTCTTACTTCTGATTTTCTTAGGGAAAATCTTCATGACCTATATGGAATACATGGACAAAGGACATGTAAAAAGAAGCACAGTAATTATTGAAAGCCTTATTCTAGCGATACTTATTGGCGTTCCTGTTTTCCTAATTATTCAATTCAATATTAAGCCAGCGTTTGGCTTTCTTTTCCTTTTTCTACTAATAGGGCTGACCAATGTTGTATTTATCAGTTTGATGAAAGCGCCTACAGTAAAAGGAAGAAAACTAATGGATGAAATCGAAGGTTTCAGAATGTACCTCAATGCAGCAGAAAAACCCTTGTTGGAGACCTATAACCCTCCCGGTGTCACTCCTGAGGTTTTTGAAAAATTCCTACCTTATGCCATCGCACTTGAAGTTGGAGAAGCCTGGGGCAAAGCCTTTGAAAAAAGCCTGACTGGATTAGGGGAGGAGTATCGAAACAGGTCCTCCTACCGTCCTATCTGGTATACTGGATCAGCATTTACTGCCGGATCCCTAGCCGCATTTTCCAGTGACCTGAGCAGTACCTTTGGATCAGCTATTGCCAATTCTACCAGCCCTCCAGGTAGTTCTTCAGGCAGTGGAGGAGGAGGAAGCGCCGGAGGTGGTGGCGGAGGCGGCGGCGGTGGTGGCTGGTAATTCGCTTTACAGGTACACCACATTTTTCTAGTCTGGAAATACACTGCCAAATTATAGACAGATTTATTGTAAATTTACTGCCCGGAAAAATACCTGTACAATTCAGCTATTGATAAATTAGCTTATAAGCCAATAATTTATGATATCTCTTCCTTCAAAAAAAAGACTGGCTCATATTGTTTATGAATCGGATGATCGTGCCTCCAAAGCCTTTGATCTGGTTTTATTGGTTTTAATTTTACTGAGTGTTGTAATCGTCATACTGGACTCCGTTCAAGACATTCGTGAAAATTACGGGAGGATCTTGTATTGGCTGGAATGGGCTTTTACGATTATTTTCACCATAGAATATTTCCTTAGGATCTGGCTGGGAAACAATAAAACCGGCTATGTTTTCAGTTTTTATGGAATCGTAGATTTACTGGCCATACTCCCTACCTATCTAAGTCTATTCTTATTGCAAACTCAATACCTGACAGTCATAAGAGCCCTGCGTTTTTTAAGGATATTAAGGATACTTAAATTACCCGAATACATTAAGGAAGCTTCTCGTTTAACAGAAGCACTGAAACACAGCAAGGCGAAAATACAGATTTTCGTAGGATCGGTTTTGACCATTGTTTTGGTAATGGGATCTGTAATGTACATTATCGAAGGTCCGGAAAGTGGCTTTACCTCTATCCCAAGATCCATGTATTGGGCCATAGTTACACTTACTACTGTTGGCTACGGTGATATAGCACCCGCTACTGATCTTGGCCAATTTATGGCCTCAATTATTATGCTGATTGGTTATGCGATTATAGCAGTTCCAACTGGAATTGTCACTTCTGAATTGGTTTCTGCGAGGAATGCAGAAGAAATTAAAGCCCACCCAAACATAAAAACATGTAAAGCCTGCAATTTACAGAGTCACAGTTTGGATGCTGTGTTTTGCAGACGCTGTGGCACCCGCCTTAGTCCTAAGCAGGAATAGAGGGTTTATGCACTTTGCTCTAGGCAATAGAAGTAAACCATTGCAACTTCTTTCGAGAAGCATACATTCTATTCACTCTTTTTGAATAGAAAAGCCCAAAAAGCAAAAAAGCTATGAAATAAAATTTCATAGCTTTAGTCAATTAACAATAAACCCAAAATAACCTGCTGTAGGAGAAGGAATCGAACCTCCATGGAGTAGTTAGGCTAAATATGAGCTCTATATTTGCTTTTTCCCAATTCCTCCACCCCCGAGATAGGAGGGCATGTCTGCCAGTTTCATCACCCTACAGTATATACCGTCAATTAAATCGTTACTTCTTAACTTTTAATTGACCAGAGACCGTTTGTCTTTGTCTGATATGTCAAAGGTAAGAAAAAGATTAATATATTAAAATTATAATAACGAATTAACTATTTTTTTACACTAAATTAAATTACAAGGTAGTAAAATTAACTATTCGTTAATACATGGACTTGGATTTGGGATTATATTAATAGATCAGCAAAAACGAAGTCGATGTTAGTTTAAAATTAAACCTATTTTTCGGTTTTTAACATATTTTTTATAAATCTAACCTATTTTTAAACCCTATTTTTAATTAAAACACCTATTTACAATTATAAAACATTAATTTTTAACCCTATCATAATTTAAACAAACCGCAACCCAACGCAGCCAACAGCACCAGAACAACATACCCAACAATCCAAAATACAAAAACCCAGCATAAAGAAGAACTTCAGCCCCAGCCCTTAATCAACCCTTAACATCCATACCTAAAACTTGAAAACTTAACAAAAATCCAAAAGAAGCAAAACCAAGCACTTACCGCTATCCTAGATCACTTTCCTTGCGCAAGGAGATAAGATTTTGAGTAATTGTAAAACAAGGTAAATTCAATACATGCAGATTTGAAAAATTCAACGAGCAACACAAAACCCATAAGTCAGACTGGAATTCAACCTTCTTTACAAAAAAACACGATCAAGAAATAAGAAAGTTTACTCAGCTAGTAACAGGTCTCCGCATTAACAAAAAAAAAGCTATGAAACAAAATCTCATAGCTTTAGTCAATTAACAATAAACCCAAAATAACCTGCTGTAGGAGAAGGAGTCGAACCTCCACGGGGCAGTTAGGAAAAATACGAGCTCGCTATTTTCTTTATTCTGTGTTCCCCACCCCCGAGACAGGAGGGCATGTCTGCCA